>JAGCYK010000068.1 GCA_017960845.1 Clostridia bacterium
AAATCCTTGTATCAACACAGTTGTTCTTAAATGGTGCGGATGACAGTACTTGAACCTGCATGAACTGAGTTCACTAGAACCTGAATCTAGCGCGTCTGCCAATTTCGCCACATCCGCAAAAAAACTAAAAAAAGTATATCATTATGAATAATTAGAGTCAAATTATAAAAACTTTATTTGATAGTATAAATAGTATTTTTCTATAACGATAAAAAAAGATTTAATCTTTTGTGAACGTTGCTGTATAATTACTTTTATGAGCATAGTAAAAATTGGACTTGATGTGGGGTCAACAACAATTAAAACCGCAGTAATAGACAGCGATGGAAAGTTGCTTTTTTCTAGTTATGATCGCCATTACTCAGATATAAAATCAACAATTTGCACTGTGCTTCTTCGCGCTATAGAAAAATATGATACTTTCACTCTTGCTGTAACCGGTAGCGGTGGAATATCCGTGTCTAACTGGCTAGGAATTCCTTTTATACAAGAAGTTATGGCGGGTGTCGAAGCTATAAAGAAATATATCCCCCAAACTGATGTTGCAATAGAACTTGGTGGAGAGGATGCAAAAATAACATATCTTAAGGGCGGCATTGAGCAAAGAATGAATGGCACATGTGCCGGTGGAACCGGAGCATTTATTGACCAAATGTCGAGCCTTCTTAATACAGATGCTTTAGGGTTGAATAATCTAGCAAAGAATTATTCGACTATTTATCCTATTGCATCGCGCTGCGGAGTATTTGCAAAATCAGATATACAACCTCTCATTAATGATGGCGCTAGAAAAGAAGATATTGCAGCAAGCGTATTTCAATCCGTAGTAAACCAAACAATTTCGGGTCTTGCATGTGGAAAACCTATTAAAGGGCACATTGCCTTTCTCGGTGGTCCGCTATATTTCCTTTCAGAGTTAGGAAAGCGCTTTACGGAAACTTTAAACCCTAAAGAAGCTATTTTCCCTGAGAACGCCCAAGTGTTTAATGCTATGGGAGCTGCTCTTTCTTCAGAAAAGATTTTCAGCGCAAAAGAAATAAAAGATGGACTTGATAAACTCAAGAATATGCAAAGTCATGAGGTCCAGCGTCTAAAACCATTATTTGACTCTGAAGATGAATTAAAAGCTTTTCACGCCAGATATTCATCCAAAAGAATTCCCGAAGCACCAATTAGCTCGCACTCCGGACCGGCATTTCTCGGAATCGACGCCGGCTCGACTACGACAAAAGCAACCCTAATTAATAATAATGGCGCTCTTCTATATTCCTGGTATGGAAGTAACGGAGGTGATCCGCTAAGGACAATATCTAAAATTCTAAAAGAAATCTATTCCCTGCTCCCGGACGGCGCATTTATAGGATACGCGTGCTGCACAGGGTATGGAGAAAACCTAATTAAAAATGCATTTAGATTCGACAGAGGAGAGATTGAAACCATGGCGCATCAAACGGCTTCGAATGTTCTTCTTCCTGGCGTAAAGTTCATTCTTGACATTGGCGGTCAGGATATGAAATGCATGAAGATAAAAGACGGCATTATTTCTGACGTTCTTTTAAACGAAGCCTGTTCATCTGGCTGTGGCAGTTTTATTGAAACCTTTGCTGCTGCTTTGGGCCTTAGCGCTGAAGAATTTGCTAAAGCGGGGCTTGAGTCAACTGCACCTGTTGACCTAGGTTCAAGATGCACCGTATTTATGAACAGTAGAGTTAAGCAAGCTCAAAAAGAGGGCGCTACTCTTCAGGATATATCCGCAGGACTAGCCTACTCTGTAGTTAAAAATGCCCTATTCAAAGTAATTAAACTTCGCGATTTCAACGAGATGGGAGATAAAATCATCGTCCAGGGCGGAACCTTTCTAAATGAATCTGTGTTAAGAGCATTTGAGCTAACTACCGGTAGAGAGGTTGTTCGCCCCGTTCAAGCCGGATTGATGGGGGCATACGGATGCTCAATTATAGGAAGCAGGATATTTGACGGAAAACAGAGCGGAATTATATCAAAAAACGAATTAAAAGACTTTTCATTCAATAAGATAACTCGTCGCTGCGGAAAGTGCGGAAACAACTGCCTTCTCACAGTTACTGAGTTTTCTGATGGCAGAAAGTTTATAACCAACAATAGATGCGAAAAAGGCGCATTAGATGAAAAAACAGATATCAAAACCGAGGATAAACTTCCCAACCTGTTCCGCCTGAAATACGACCGGCTCTTTGCATACTATAAACCTCTAGCTAAAGATGAGGCTAAAAGAGGCGAAGTCGGCATTCCAAGAGTTTTGAATATTTATGAAAACTATCCATTCTGGTTTACTTTCTTTTCTAAACTTGGATTTAGAGTAGTTCTTTCCCCTCGCTCAAGCAGAGACATTTTCAATCAGGGAATCGACACAATGCCCAGTGAGTCCGTTTGCTATCCCGCTAAACTCGTTCACGGACACATAACAACGCTTGTAAAAAGAGGAATAAAATTCATTTTCTATCCCGGTATTCCATACGAACAAATAGAAGATAAAAACGCAGACAATCACTATAACTGCCCTGTTGTTGCGACTTATCCGGACGTTATAAGAAACAATATGCAAGAAGTATTCGGTAATGATGTAAAATTCATGTGCCCTTTTCTTCCTATTGCAACGCCAAAAAGAATGGCTCAAAGGCTAGCTGAGGAATTTCCGGATATACCTAAAAAAGAAATATCTGACGCAGTTGCGGCAGCATACGAAGAAGATAAAAATTTTAGAAGAGATATAAGAAAAATCGGAGAAGAGACATTATCTATTCTCGAATCAACCGGAAAATGCGGAATAGTACTTGCAGGACGGCCATATCACCTAGACCCTGAGATTAATCACGGAATTCCCGAAATGATAAACTCATATGGCTTTGCGGTTCTAACTGAAGATAGCATTTCTCACCTTAATCCCGTCAGCCACCCTGTTAGAGTGCTTGATCAATGGATGTATCACTCGAGACTTTACTCAGCTGCCAATTTCGTTAGAGAAAAAGATAACCTAGAGTTAGTTCAGCTCAACTCTTTCGGATGTGGAGTAGACGCAATAACAACCGATCAAGTTATGGAGTTGCTGTCGAATGCCGGTAAGCTTTATACCCTGTTAAAGATAGATGAAGTGAATAAGTTAGGAGCAGCTAGAATAAGAATACGCTCTTTAATGGCTGTAATGGAAGAAAGGAACTCAGAAAACATAAGACATAAAAAGCCAAATGACATACCTTTCTTTAAAGAATTCACGAAAGATATGCGAAAAGACAAGTTTACGATTATTGCTCCAAATCTATCGGATATACATATGAAATTCTACGTTCCGGCGGTTAATGCTTGTGGATATAATTTTGTTCTTGTTAAACCTAGAAAAACGGCAGTCGAAGTTGGACTTAAATATGTAAATAACGATGTTTGCTATCCCACCATTATTACTGTAGGAAGCATGATTGAAGAACTGCTTTTAGGAGACTATGACCCCGATAGAACGGCGATAATAATATCTCAAACCGGCGGTCCATGCCGTGCGTCTAATTACATAAGCTTAATAAGAAAAGCGCTTAGAGAGATTAATATGCCTCAAATTCCGGTTATTTCTCTTAACTTTGTCGGACTTGAAAAGCATGAAGGCTTCCCTATCGATAGAAAAATGCTTATGCAATTTGCTTATGCGACTATGTACGGGGACCTTGCTATGAGACTGCTGTACAAAACAAGGCCTTACGAAAAAGAAAAAGGCTCAGCTGAAAAGCTCCTTGATAAATGGATCGAAATAATAACTAATGATCTATCAAAAAGAAAAACATCAAGTTTTGCTAATAATTGCCGTAATATGGTTAAAGAGTTCAATGAACTCCCCGTTTATGACATAAAAAAACCCCGAGTTGGGCTTGTCGGAGAAATACTTGTCAAATATCATTATGGTGCAAACAACCATGCTGTTGAACTTATAGAAGCAGAGGGCGGCGAAGCAGTTTGCCCGGATATGCTGGACTTTTTCCTTTACGGCTTTGAAAACTCATATATTAAATATAGGTACCTGGACGGAAAATGGTTTTCTATGGTTAAAAACGAAATGCTGCTTTCCCTAGTCGAATATCTACGCGAGCCAATGATTAAAGCGCTTGAAGGGACAAAATTCGGTTATCCAAAGCCTATACGCGAAATGGCCAAGAAAGCTTCAGAAGTTGTAAATTTGTGCAATATAGCCGGTGAAGGTTGGTTTCTAACCGCAGAAATGCTCGAACTATTTGAAGAAGGCGTTAATAACATCATTTGCGTTCAGCCTTTTGCATGCCTACCTAACCACGTTACCGGAAAAGGCGTAATGAAAGCGCTTAAAGAAAGGAATCCCCTATCAAATATTGTCGCAGTAGACTATGACCCCGGAGCAAGTGAGGTTAATCAGGTTAATAGAATAAAGTTAATGATGTCTGTTGCCTTTAAAAATATGGTTGAATAAAAAAATGATATAAAAGAAGTGGACAATATGTGCTTCAGTCAGTATTGTCCACTTCTTTATTATTATCTTATTAATCTTTTTTTTCTTCGCAAGAATCAGCTGAAGGACAACCCTCGCAGGATTCTTTATCGCACTCTGCAGTAGCCCTTAAATATTCTTCGAAGACAGCGTCAGCTATGTCATCGTCATCAATGTATGTAAACATATCATCCTTGCCGTCATCGCCTTCCTCTATTTTAAATATTACGACCTCATCTTCTTCTATTCCTTCGACTTCATCACAAGGCTGCAAGATTGCATATAGTTCACTATTGTACTCTACAACTGCTACTTCATAAAAATCTATGGGATTATTCTCTTCGTCATACAAAGTAATAATCTCATCATCATCTATAAGCTGTACCTTTTCATTAATTCCCATTGTTATTATCTCCTATATGTTTTTTAAACTCATTATTCATAAAATCGCACAATATGATGTGTGCTGACATTTTATCTGTATATTTCTTCATTTCTCTGGGTTTAATACCACCCTCTTTTAGATATTCTTTTGCTTCTAACGTAGAATACCTCTCGTCAAAATATACTATATTAATACCGGTAATCTTTCCAAGAACTTTTCCGAAACTTCTGGTTTTTGATGCCCGCTCTCCTTCCGTTCCGTCAACATTAAGCGGTAGCCCTATAACAATAAGATGTGCATTCCTTTCTTTGCAAAACTCTTCAGAAACCGATATAGCTTCTTTCATGCTTTTTATTTTAATAGATTTTACCGGGACAGGAACATTAATCTCAGAGTCGCATATAGCAAAACCGAGGTATCTATCTCCATAATCTATCCCAACAATATTCATCTAACTTAATTATATATATAAGCATACTCTTAGTCAATTAAAGAAAAAAAGAACTTCCCCTTAATCTGTAGGATTACAATTGATGTGAGACTTAAAAATAAAAAGAGAGATGGTTGAAAATCTGTTAGAATAAAGTAACCAAACACAATAACAGATAGGAGGCAACCATCTCATGATAGATTGTAGCACA
>JAGCYK010000069.1 GCA_017960845.1 Clostridia bacterium
ATTGTTTTTATAAAGAATGCCAGTGAGAATGCCCACATCATTGAGATATAGTTTCAGAATGTGTCTTTATTTAGTTTGCCATACCTAAAAAAGCAATATGTCTAATAAAACATATTGCCTTTTTCTCTTTCTCTTCCTATAAAATATTATTTTTTAAAAACTGGGATATTATTCCAATTGACAATTAAGCTTCGATCTAGTCCTGCCATTTCAAATAAATCTGCGGCCGAGAAATCGCCGACTCTTTCCGGACTGTGCGCGTCTGACGAACAAATAAATTTGCAGCCTTTAAGTGCTAACATTTGAAGGTCTTCTATCGTTAACTCAATATTTTTTGAATTTAGTTCTATCAGTATGCCTTTTTCGGCTGCCATCTCGCCTATGGGGTCTAAGTCAATGTGAACTTGCCGGCGCAGGTGCCCAAGAATTGATATTCTATACCTATCCATCGCTTTAAGATACGCATCTGTGTTTCTAACCATAGTTTTGTTAGAATATTTCGTGGCCTTTACTACATTAGGAAGCCAAAATCCATGAATATCTTTCCACTTTGATGGAATCCTTACAGAATGCCATCCAAATATAATAACGTCAAAGTCTTTTTCTATTGCCTCAGTTATATCCAGATCCCCACTTTCAGAAGTTATATTAGCTTCAACTCCGGAATAAATCTTAATATCCGGGTGAAGGCGCCTACTTTCCTCTATTGCCGCAAGATAATCCTTAACCTCGTCGGGATGTAGGTTTTCAGGATAGCCACAAACTCCGTGATCAGTAATCGCTATCTCACGGAGCCCTTTAGAAAGCGCAGCTAAAACATTTTCTTCCACAGTTCCCTTACCATGTGAAAATACAGTATGTGTGTGGTAATCTCCTAAAAAACTCACTTTAAGTCATCCCTCTTTTTTTTAGCTGTTTATCAATAGCTATAGTTATTAAATGTTTTTAGCGATTGCTTTAAGAAAATCAACAGTGTTAAGTTTAACGGGCTTTACTCCGTCAAGGCTGAACATTGAAGCTAAGTCACCTGTCATATAACCGGACTCGATTGTTGAAAGCGTTGCCTTTTCTAGCGCTTTTGCAAAATCTACTAACGCTATATTGTTTTCGCTCTCTCCGCGCTTAGCAAGCGCTCCGGTCCAAGCAAATATAGTTGCTACCGGATTGGTCGAAGTTTCCTCTCCGTCTCTATATTTATAATAGTGCCTTGTAACCGTGCCGTGTGCAGCTTCGTACTCGTACTTTCCATCAGGCGAAACAAGCACGCTGCTCATCATTGCCAAAGAACCATAAGCGGTTGCGAGCATATCGCTCATAACATCGCCGTCGTAGTTCTTGCATGCCCAAATAAAGCCGCCACTGCTTCTCATTACGCGGGCTACGCAGTCGTCTATTAAAGTATACATATATTCTATTCCGGCATCAGCAAATCTAGCCTTATATTCACTATCAAAGATTTCGGCAAAAATCTGTTTGAACCTTCCGTCATAGACCTTTGAAATCGTATCTTTAGCTCCGAACCAAAGATCCTTTTTGGCGCTGAGTGCAAACTCAAAGCAGGCGCGAGCAAAAGCAGAAATAGATTTATCCGTATTATGCATTCCCTGAACTATTCCACTGCCTGTAAAATTATGCACGGGAAACTTCGTTTCTTTTCCGTCTTTGTCTGTTATTAGGAGCTCAGCTTTTGCGCCTTCAGGCACGAGGCAGTCCGTTGCTTTGTATACGTCACCATAAGCATGCCTTGCAATAGTGATTGGCTTGGTCCAGTTCGGCACATATGGAGTAATGCCCTTTACAAGAATAGGCGTGCGGAAAACTGTTCCGTCGAGCATCGCGCGGAGCGTTCCGTTAGGAGATGGATAGAGTCTTTTTAAGTTATACTCCGTTCTTCTCTGCTCGTTAGGAGTAATAGTAGCGCACTTTACGCCTACTCCAAGCCTCTTTATTGCAAGAGCAGCCTCTTTTGTAATCTCATCATCGGTCTCGTCTCTTTTTACTAGTCCGAGGTCGTAATATTCGGTATTTAAATCTATAAACGGATCAAGAAGATATTCTTTGATCCAGTCCCAGATGATTCTGGTCATTTCATCGCCTTGAAGTTCGGCAATTGGTTGTTTGTAAGAAATCTTAGACATTTTTATCTCCGTTTGTTATTTCAAAAATAATTATAACAACTAATTCTTTTCAAATCAACAACAACTGACTACTGCTAAACAACTTGCCATATCGCGGGCGCTAGTGTTAAGATTAAATCATGAAATATATAGTAATACTTGGGGACGGATGGGCCGACTATCCTGATAAAAATGGCAATACCCCGCTTTCACTTGCTAACAAACCCGCAATCGATAATCTAGCAAAAGTCAGTAGACTCGGACTTTGCAAAACGGTTCCGGATGGAATGAAACCCGGCAGCGACGTAGCGAATATGTCTGTTATGGGATTCGATCCGCACGTCTATTATACTGGTCGCTCTCCGCTTGAAGCAGCAAGTATGGGAATTGAGCTTGGCGACTCTGATGTAACCTTTAGATGCAATTTAGTAACCTTAGACGGAGACGGGGACTACGAAAGCCTTAAAATGAAAGATTACAGCGCTGGCGAGATATCTTCTAAAGAAGCCGCTGCTTTAATAAAAGAACTAACCGAGAAAATACAGCTTCCTAGCGGCTGCGAGCTTAAAGCTGGCGTAAGTTACAGACACTGCTTTGTGCATAGAAACGCTTTAGAGCGCGGAGCTATCCTAACTCCCCCGCACGACATTTCAAACCGACCTATTAAAGATTATCTCCCTAAAGGAGCTTTCGGCGAAGAAATACTTAGTTTTATGAAGCAGTCCCGTGAGATTCTATCTAAAAGCGAGATTAACAAAAAAAGGATTGCTGCTGGGAAAAACCCAGCTAACTCCTGCTGGCTCTGGGGCGAAGGCACAAAACCTTCATTTGGCTCTTTTGAAGAGCTGCATGGTTTAAAAGGCGCCGTTATATCCGCAGTAGATCTTGTTAAAGGAATAGGAAAACTGGCTGGAATGGATGTAATTGACATTGAAGGCGCGTGCGGAACAATCGATAATAACTTCGCCGGAAAAGCCAAGGCGGCGCTTGACGCCATAAAAAAATGCGACTACGTATATATTCATATGGAAGCACCTGACGAATGTGGCCATCACGGAGACCTAGAAGGAAAGATAAAGTCCATAGAATTAATTGACAGTCTAGTGGTAAAACCAATCTTTGAAGAAATGACAAAAAGGGGCGAGCCGTTCCGTTTGCTTATTACCCCAGACCACCCTACGCCTGTTTCTATTATGACGCATGTATCTGACCCTGTTCCATTCATGATTTATGACAGCACTCTTAAAGAAAACGGTCAAAGCAGTTACGATGAAAAAACCTGCGAAAAAGCAGGATGCTTCGTACCAAGTGGCAAGGACCTGTTTAAATTATTCACTGAATAAGATATCCTTCAGCATTAAAATAACTAATTCGATTATAACTAATAATTGTTCTAATTAAAGCATCCACTTTAGTATTATCAATTGTAAAACACTTATTTATGAATAAAAAACCTAAAATTGGTTATAATGATTTGCAAACATTATTCCCCTCCATTGCCAAGGAATTTCATCCAGAGAAAAATGGTGGGTTAAAGGCATGCGATTTTTTTGCAAAATCGAACAAGAAAGTGTGGTGGATTTGTCCTAAGGGTCATGAATATGAAATGGTTATTAATAATAGAACAGGGATAAATAAAAGTGGCTGCCCTATTTGTACAGGCAAAAGAATAGTTAAAGGAATAAATGATTTATTTACAACAAATCCTGACTTAATTGATAAATGGGACTATGAA
>JAGCYK010000070.1 GCA_017960845.1 Clostridia bacterium
CCGCGGGTATACTACCGGATTCTTTTACGATGAAAACGGCGGAAGCACCGGGGCCAATACTCAAGTAGCATCTTCAACATACATAGCTGACGTTATGGGAGAAGAGGACGGCTTTGCTAAAATACGAATGAGAAATAGATTCGCTGTGGGCGACGAGCTTGAAGTTCTTTCGCCTTCCGATTCTTTCAATAAAACAATTAAAATAGAAGAAATGTACGTGGCTTCAACCAGGCAAAAGGTGGAAGTTGCGGATAAGGTTATGCAAGAACTGCTTATAAAAACGGACGTTAAGCTTTCTTTAGGCGATTATTTGAGGCGGAACAACTGATGTATTTTCTTTATATGTTTCTCAGCGTGCTGTCCATAGTGATTTTGCTTTTGCCGGGATTCTTTTTGAAAAAAACTAAAACACTTTCCGAAAATGCAGCTAAGGATCTATCTGCAGTTCTTCTCTTTGTAGGCACGCCTGCGCTCGCAGTTTATTGCATGATGGGTGTAGACATACAAAGCGTTGCGCCATTAAATATCCTTATCTGCGTTCTTCTGGCTATAGCTATTCACTTTATTCCTTATGCTTTTATGAAACTCTTTCTGTTAAAGGCGGATGATAAAAGCGCCGCAGTAGCAGCGACTTTCGGCTCTATGTTTTCGAATTGCGGTTTTATGGGAATACCAATGGCTACACTTGCAATTGCTTACTGCGAAAAACTTGCATTAATAACAGAAGCTGCAACAAAAGAGGCGCTATTCTACGTCACTATTTTTAACATAGTATTCAATATAATAACCTGGACTTTTGGGCTCGGAATGTACAGCAGGGGCGAAAAACTGGGATATATAATGAAAAAGGCATTCTTAAGCCCGGTAATCATAGCAACGCTACTTTCTATTCCGTTCTTCATCGCAGGCTTTTCGCTTCTTAATCCGATTGTAATAGGTCAAGTCGAAATTTCTCAAATCGGCTCAATTATAATGTACCTATATAACATATGCGTCCCCATTTCTATGATTGTTCTTGGAATAAGGTTATCGGACGTTACAATAGGCGAGCTTGTTTGTAATAAGTACGTATATATTTGCGGCGCAGCTAAGCTAGTTATAACTCCGCTTATAACCATAGGTATTATGTGGATTATTATGCAGTTTATGGAACTTAGCCCCGCTTTAATGATAGCTCTAACTGTTATGTCCGCGGCTCCGCCTGCAGCAAACGGCCTTGCTTTTGCCGAAACATATAACGGAGACACAAAGACGGCTGGGGCAAGCGTGCTTCTATGCACAATTATTTCTATATTAACGCTACCACTATTTTTATTGCTAGTTAGTGCTATGATTTAGTTTGGCGTGCTTTTCATTGACTTTGTTTTTTTGTGAATGATAAAATTACTTAGAATTTAGCTTTAGGGTCTTTAAAAAAGGCCAGAGCAAAAAAAGGATGTATTTATGAAACACATCGATATAAAACAATTATACAAGACCCCGGATGCTTACTTTAATAGCGAAGTAACTGTCTGCGGGTGGGTTAGAACGGCAAGAACTTCCAAAACAGTTTCTTTCATTGAAATTAATGACGGAACTACGCTCAAAAACATCCAAATCGTAATAGAGAATGGAACTCTTTCGGATGATATTCTAAAGCCAGCAATGACAGTAGGCGCATCTTTGATGGTTAAGGGCGCTCTTATTCCTTCAGAGCAGAACGGCTGCGAGATTGTTAATCCATTTATTACTGTTTTAGGCGAATGCCCTTCGGACTATCCTCTTCAAAAGAAGAGACATACTCTTGAGTTTTTAAGAACAATTCCGCACCTTCGCGTTAGAACCAGATATTTTGAGGCGCTTTTTGCAGTTCGCGACCAGCTATCTCATGCGATTCACGGATATTTTCATAGGAATGGTTATAAATATCTCCATGCACCTATAATAACGGGTAGTGACTGCGAGGGAGCAGGAGAAATGTTTAGAGTCACAACTCAGAGCTGGCAGCCTAAAGAAAAGACAGAAGAAGAGTACTATGCTAATGATTTCTTTGGTAGAAAGGCAGGACTAACCGTATCCGCTCAGCTTGAAGGTGAAATGGCAGCAATGGGACTTGGTAGAATATATACATTCGGCCCGACTTTTAGAGCAGAGCATTCAAATACAACGCGTCATGCAGCAGAGTTCTGGCAGATTGAGCCGGAGGTTTGCTTTGCTGATATTAATGACATAATTGAGATAGCCGAAGATTTCATTAAGAGCATAATTCTAGATGTGCTTGAAAACTGCAAAGATGAACTTGCTTTCTTTGATCAATGGGTAGAGAAAGGACTCATAGATAAACTTAAGCATGTTGCAGGAAGCGCTTTCGGAAGAGTTACTTATACTGAGGCAATCGAGATACTGAAAAAATCCGGAAAAGAGTTTAAATTCCCGGTTGAATGGGGTGAAGACCTTCAGACAGAACATGAAAGATACTTAACTGATGAGTATTTCAAAAAGCCTGTTTTCGTGGTAGATTACCCTGCTGACATTAAGGCCTTTTATATGAAGCAAAACCCGGATGGAAAAACAGTAGCAGCAACAGACCTACTTGTTCCTGGAATCGGATAGATAATAGGTTGCAGCGAAAGAGAAGCGGATATAGAGAAACTCAAAAACGCAATGACAAAGCGCTCCATGCCACTTGAAGCATATACCGAGTATTTAGATACCAGAAAATATGGTTCCGTTCCTCATAGCGGGTTCGGACTCGGCTTTGAAAGGGCTATAATGTATGTAACTGGAGTGGCTAACATACGTGATACAATCCAGTTCCCTAGAACTGTCGGTTCTTTATAAGAACATTTGGCTAGCATATTCAAATGGTTAGTTTGCAAGGATTTGGTTTATTACCAAGTCCTTTTTTCTTGAGAATATTTAAATAAATAGAGGATGACTAAAAAACTTATCTAATCACATTTATTTTGATTTGATTAAATTCCTAAGGGATTAAAACGGCAACAAAAATATTTGCTAAATAAGAGAAAAGAATCTTAAAAAATGCATTGGTTTGACGGGAAATATAAGAGATACTTTTATGAATAAAATGAGATAGATATATCATATTTTGCAAGGGCTATTGATTTTTATGCCTTTATAGTGATAATATTTCTATGATAAGGGGAGAACTTGTAAATGGCGATAATTTATAAGAACTTTGTGCTACTTGACGGGACAGAAAGAATGATCCCTCAGTCCGGACTTGCACTGGTTATTATCAATGGAAGAATCGTCAAGCTATGCAAAGAAAGCGAATTAGACCTTAAAAAAATGAAGGCCGTTGACCTGGGTGTAAGATATCATATGCCCGGGCTTGTAAACGTTGCAGTTCAAACCATTCAAAGAGGCAATCAATCAAATAGCCCCCAGTCGAACAAAAGCGACGCCACGCCTCAGGGAAAAGGTGCTTTTTATGATTCGCTCAGACTATCGCAAATGAAGAAAAACCTAAGGGCAGAACTTTATAGCGGTACTATGTCCGTTTGCACTATATCCGGGGTTGGCAGTTTTGATACTGAAATAAAAAAGAAAATTGACAGTGGAAGTATAATCGGCCCTAGAATATTATCGTCAAATATGACTATTGCCATAAACGGCCTAGAAGAATCAAGCGCAATAAATGTTTGTTCTAATGAAGAAGCAAAACAGGCAACATCAAGACTACTTAGTGAGGGCGTTGATTTTATTAAAATAGATATTCCGGTTTTGTCTAGTGAAGAAGAAGCGGCTAAAGCAAGCGAAATTATAAAGACTATTTGCGAAGAAGCGCATAGCACAGGTAAAAAAGTTTCAGCCCGCGTAGATAACAATTGGTGCACTAAAGTCGCAATAGATAGTGGCGTGGATAATCTTGGAAACGCAAGTGAAATAGATAGTGAAGATTTGAAGTTAATGATGCTTCGCAGATCAAGCTTGATTTGCTCGTTCTCTTCGGTGCTTTCTAAATGTCTTGCGAAAGAGAAAGTTGAAATCGAAGCACAAAATAGGACAAAAGAAAGAATAGCAGAAATCGCTCTCACCGCAAAGCAGGCAATAGCAAATGGCGTTAAGGTAGGCCTTGGAAGCTGCTCGGGCGCTCCTTATTCAACGCACTATGGAATGTGGCGCGAGATAGAGTATTTCAAAAAGTACTTGGATGTTTCAGCTGAATTCGCACTTCACAGTGCAACGCTTAAGAATGCAGAGATTATGGGGATAGACAAAGAAACAGGTAGCATAGCCGAGGGAAAAAGCGCGGATATCTTGGTTATAGACAAAAATCCGCTCGAAGATTTTGAAGCAATCTCTAAGCCGTTTCTCGTTGTGTTCCGTGGCAAGGAGTACATTTTACCTAAAGTAAAACGGGATAACTCTGTCGAAAACAAGCTTAATGATTTCAGAAAAAAATACATTATTTAAATAAGGGATTACCATCGGTGCTAATATATATAACTTAAATGCAATTAATATTGATTTTTTAGTTAAAGTCAATATTAATTTTTTGTTTTTTCGTTTATAATTATTTCATAAGCCTTAGGGGGACATTAATTGTTAAAAGAACTGATAAATAAGATACAGGAGAGCCTTCTATCCGTTTTGCCAATAGCGGTGATTATCTTTGTTCTCGCAGTTTCTTTTGTTCCTCTTTCTCCGGGCACTTTTCTATTACTAACAGTCGGGGTCGCACTGCTTATTATAGGAATGGGACTTTTCAATATGGGCGCTGATATGTCTATGCAGCTTATCGGCGAAAAGACAGGCGCGAGACTTTCAGAGTCTAAAAGGGGCTGGCATATAGCCGGAGTTGCCTTTAATCTCGGTATGCATATTACTCTAGCTGAACCTGACTAAAGAATTCTTGCATCACAGCTTTCAAGCGAAATCCAGCCATACCTAATGATTTTAGTGGTAAGCGTAGGGGTAGGGTTGTTCCTTGCAATAGCTTTCTTAAGAATCCTTCTGGGGATTTCTCTAAAATATATCCTTTTAGTCGGATACGTTGCGGTTATCGCGCTATCCTTCTTTGTCCCGGAAGGTTTCCGCCCAGTTTCATTTGATTCAGGAGGCGTTACGACCGGACCGATGACAGTTCCGTTCATTCTTAGCCTGGGCGCAGGTATGGCATCAATGAGATACGGAAAGAACGCCTCAAGCGATTCTTTCGGTCTTATTTCGCTTTCGAGTTTAGGCCCGGTTTTAGCTGTTGAGATTCTATCTGTTATTTTTTCGATAGGAGGCGGAGCGTACTCGCCTTCGCCTGTAGAAGTAATATCTGACACTAGAGATGCAGCGATAACATATTTTGAAGGACTTGGATACTACTCGCTCGAAGTTTTGATTGCGCTTGCGCCTATTGCAGTATTTTTTATCTTTTTCCAACTCATAACAAAAAGCTTTTCTAAAAAGCAGACAATAAAGATTGTTGTAGGTCTAGCATACCTTTTCTTTGGACTTACCGTTTTTCTAACCGGAGCTAATGTCGGATTTATGCCTGTAGGACGCGAAATCGGAGCTTCTCTAGGCAGTTATATGTCCGGGTGGATTCTTATTCCGGTATCTATGGTGCTAGGCTACTTTGTCGTAGCGGCGGAGCCCGCCGTTCATGCTCTTGAAAGGCAGGTGCTTAAACTTAGCGCAGGTGGTGTTAGTTTGCAGGCAATCAGACAGTCTCTTAGAATAGGCGTTTCGATTGCGCTCGGGCTATCCGCTTTAAGGGTTATAACCGGCATCTCTATTCTTTATCTACTTGTTCCGCTCTACATCGCCGCACTTGTGCTATCTTTCTTTACTCCGGATATGTATGTCGGAATAGCGTTCGATGCCGGCGGAGTTGCCTCCGGGGCTATGGTAAGTGGCTTTATTTTGCCGCTTATGATCGGCGCGTGCATGCAACTTAGCGGAAATGTATATAATGACGCTTTTGGATGCATTGCTTTTGTCGCGCTTACTCCGCTAGTTAGCGTTCAAATTCTAGGCATTATATATAAAGCTAAGGTTAAGAAAGCAACGACAGAGCTTTTGATAGCAAATGATGATCTAATTGAATATAAGGAGGTAAGTTATGCCACGGAGGAAATCTAGAACAAAACTCCTTGTTTCAATAATTCAGCCAAAGGATGCGCAGCTTCTTGCCGAAACAATAAACGATATCTCCCGTTCGCTTAGCATAGCAGTTGCGGCCGAAGGCACGGCCAGGTCGAATCTAATAGATTATTTAGGACTTGGAAGCCCTGAAAAAACAGTTGTATTTTCAATTATTCCCGAAGTACTTGAAAAAAAGATCATGAGCAAAATATCCTCAGAACTTAAAATGTACATGGTGGGAAGGGGAATTGCTTTTTTGATTCCGCTGACATCAATTTCGAAACTACTAGCAGACGGAATTAACAAAGACATTCAGATAGGAAGAGAGGTGAAAAAAGAGATGAATGAGACAGCAAAGAAAGAAGATAGCGCATATGAGCTTATTATTGCTAACTTCGGCGAGGACGTAAGCGACAAAGTCATTGAGGCTGCTAGAAACGCAGGGGCCTCGGGCGGCACAATTATTCACTCTAGAACGCTAGAAGGTATGGGCATAGGCCAAGCTGTCGGCGTCTCTTTTCGACAGGCTACCGAAATACTCCTTATAATAACCAAGAAGAACCGCCGCAACGAAATCATGAAAGCGGTTAGAGAGGCCGGCGGACTTAAAACGAGCGGAGCCGGAATAGTCTTTTCGGTTCCGGTAAGTGCGATTGCCGGGGTCGGCGTAAGTATGGAAGAATTTGAAAGCGAAGAGTTAAGCTAAAGGCCTATGCGCTTTTTAGCCCGCTAGACGGATAATTATTTGACTGAAAATAAAGACGTGATATATAATTTTGTTAAATTTTTTTGTGGATGAACTACTTATGAAATATAATTATGCAAGCCGTATGGCCGGTCTAAACGGAACGGCAACAAGAGAAATATTCAAACTGCTCGGAGACCCCGAGATTATTAGTTTTGCAGGTGGAAATCCCGCAATTCAGTGCCTTCCTACCGCAAGAGTGAAGGAAATCTGCGATGAAATAACTTCACGTCCGGATTTTGCAAGAGTACTTCAGTACGGACTCACGGCAGGCTTTCCTGAACTAAGAAAGCAACTTTGCGAGTATGTCAAAACAGCTGACATCTATGACGCCTCGGTAGAAAACGTACTTGTTATAAGCGGTGGTCAGCAGGGAATAGATCTCGTTTTAAAAACATTCATTAATCCCGGCGATGTAGTTTTGGTGGAAAACCCCACTTATCTTGCAGTGCTTCAGCTTATAAGCTCCTACGAAGGTGTTGCGAAGGGCGTTGATGAAAGTGGCGAAGGTCTTGACCTAAATGACCTAGAAAAAAAGATAATTAAATATAAGCCAAAGCTTCTATACTGCGTGCCTACTTTTTCAAACCCGACCGGTAGGACTTACTCGGCTGAGAATAGAAAGAAAATAGCCGAGATTACCGCTAAATACGGCGTTGTTGTAATAGAAGACGACCCCTACTCAAAATTGCGTTTTAAAGGCGAGCCGGTTCCTTCAATGAAGAGTATGGATAAAGCAGGAAATGTTATCTTCATTTCATCTTTTTCAAAAATCCTTTCGCCCGGAAACAGAACCGGCGTTGCTGTGGCGGCCCCTGAGATTATCCGCAAAATGGAAATATGTAAGCAGGGCACTGACCTTCATACGCCAAATCTATCGCAAATGATTACTTACGAGTATTTAAAGAGAGGATACCTAGAAGAAGACCTAAAAAAGGCAGTCGTGCTTTACGGAAGAAAAAAGAAAATAATGAGCGATGCCATTTCAAAATATATGCCTAGCGAGTTTAATTGCACTGACCCTGACGGCGGACTATTCATTTGGGGCTATTTCCCTGAAAAAATAGATACGGTAAATATTTTCCCCGAAGCAATCGCAAGAAAAGTTGCATATATAAACGGAAGCGTATTTTTTGCGGATGGAAGCGGAAGAAATTATATGCGTCTGAACTATTCATATGCTTCAGACGAACAGATTGAAGAAGGAATCCATCGTCTTGGAGACCTATTCAAAGAAAAAATAGCAGGATTGAGATAAGGAGCGATTTAGTAATATGCGTAATGCAATGGATATTCTTCGTGAGCGTGGCTATATCGGCCAAACGGTTTACGAGGATGATTTATATAAGACACTTGAACAAGAAAAGATTCCTTTCTATGTTGGATTTGACCCAACTGCGGATAGCCTTCACATAGGTCACTATATTCCCATAATGGCAATGGCGCACATGCAAAGATGTGGGCATAAACCCATAGCTTTAGTTGGCGGTGGCACGGCAATGATAGGAGACCCTTCTGGAAGAACTGATATGCGCCAAATGCTAACAAAAGAGCAGATAAGTAAAAACGTGGAAGGGATCAAGAAACAAATGTCCAGGTTCCTTTCATTCGAGGGAGAAAACGGCGCTATTATCGTCAATAATGCTGACTGGCTTTTAGATCTCAATTACATTGATTTCCTTAGAGATGTGGGCACATATTTCTCTGTTAACAAAATGCTTACCGCAGAGTGTTATAAATCCAGGATGGAGCACGGTCTATCTTTCCTAGAGTTCAACTATATGCTGATGCAGGGATACGACTTTTTAGTTCTTTACGAAAAGTACGGATGCAAGCTTCAAATGGGAGGAAACGACCAGTGGAATAATATTCTAGCCGGAGCAGATTTAATCCGTAGGAAAAAACAAGTCGATGCCTTTGCTATGACATCTCCGCTTCTACTTAATACCGATGGAAAGAAGATGGGTAAGACCGCTAAAGGCGCGCTTTGGCTAAGCGCTGAGCGCACTTCGCCTTATGAGTTTTATCAATACTTTAGAAATGTTGAAGACGCTAAAGTTGAAGAGTGCTTAAGACTTCTTACTTTTGTTGAACTTGATGAAATAAAAGAGCTTACAAAACATCTCGATGAAAGAATTAACGTTGCTAAAGAGCGTCTTGCTTACGAAGTAACAAAGCTAGTTCACGGAGAAGAGCAGGCACGTCTTGCTCAAGTCCAGGCAAGAGCGGCTTTCGGCGGGTCAAAAGACGATATGATGACTAAAGAGCTTTCTATCGGCACTGACCCCAGCGTAATAGATGTGCTTGTCAGCGTAGGCGCGGCAGCAAGCAAGGGAGAGGCCAGAAGACTCATAGAAGGCGGCGGCGTAAAGATAGATGAAAGCAAAGTCTGCTCGATAGCAGATACGGTATCTCTCTATACGGACAAAAATACTTTTGTTTTGCATAAGGGCAAGAAATTTCACCTTTCGGTAGTGCTAAAGTGAGCAGTTTAGTAACATTATCCGATTATTCTGGTGAGCTTACTATAAAAAAATCAAGGTTTATATCCTTTTCTTATGCCATTAGCAGCGAAGAAGATGCACTTAATAAGCTAACGGCGCTTAGGAAAAAATATTGGGACTCCACTCACATTTGCTATGCATACGTTGCAGATGAAAGCGGGCTTACTATAAAGAGCTCGGATGACGGCGAGCCGTCAGGAACTGCCGGGGCTCCAATACTAAGCATTCTCACAGCTTCAGGGTACAAAAAATCTATGATAGCCGTTGTTAGGTACTTCGGCGGAACGAAACTCGGGGTTGGAGGACTAGTCAAAGCTTATTCAGATAGCGCGAAGCTAGTTGCAGAGGCTTGCGTTAAAAAGCATTACGAGTATTGCTCCATTATTAGCATCGAAGTTGATTACAACCAATACAAAAAAATACAATCGGCATTATCTGAAGAAGCAAAAGTGCTAGACAGCGAATACTTAGATAATGTCAAACTGGAAGTAGCAATAAAAAAAGATTCGTTTCTTCTAGATAAGCTTATAAGCCTAACGGCAGGTAAAATAATGACAAACAAAAAAAGCGAAAGTTATATAGAGTTTTAACAAGGGGATAATAGAATGAAAACTGACACCAAATGTATTCATGGGGCATACCGCCCTAAAAACGGCGAACCCCGCCAGATGCCTATTGTTCAAAGCACAACATGGAGATATGAAAGCAGTGAAGAAATGGGCAAGCTTTTCGATCTGGAAAAATCCGGTTATTTTTATACCAGACTTGCTAATCCTACATGCGACAATACTGCAGCTAAGATTTGCGCGCTTGAAGGCGGAGTAGGTGCTACGCTTACTTCATCTGGTCAAGCAGCGAATTTTTTTGCAGTTTTCAATATCTGCGAAGCCGGAGACCACTTCGTTTCAACCGCATCTATTTATGGCGGAACATTCAATCTGTTTTCCGTAACAATGAAAAAAATGGGAATAGATGTTACGTTTGTCGATCAGGATGCGAGCGATGAAGAAATTCAAAAAGCTTTTCGGCCGAACACCAAGTGCTTTTTCGGGGAGACTATAACAAATCCCGGAGTTAAGATACTGGATATAGAGAGGCTTGCCGCAATTGCGCACAGAAACGGAGTTCCATTTATTGTGGATAATACTTTTCCCACGCCAATTAACTGCAGACCGTTTGAGTGGGGTGCAGACATAGTGACTCACTCGACCACAAAATATTTGGACGGACACGGCGCTCAGGTCGGCGGCGTAGTAGTTGACAGCGGTAATTTTGATTTTGCAGCTTATGGAGATAAATATCCCGGACTCAACAAGCCGGATGAGTCGTATCATGGAATAATTTATACCCAGAAATTCGGCAAACTCGGATATATAACGAAGACGGTAAGCCAGCTTATGCGAGATCTTGGTTCCATTCCTTCTCCTCAGAATGCTTTCATTCTATCTCTTGGAATAGAATCGCTTCACGTTCGCATGCCTCGTCATTGCTCCAATGCTCAGACGGTAGCCGAATATCTTGAAAAAAGAAAGGAGGTTGCTTGGGTTAATTATCCGGGGCTAAAGAGCAATAAGTATTATGAACTTGCAAAAAAATATTGTCCGAAAGGAACATGCGGAGTTCTATGCTTTGGGCTTAAAGGCGGAAGAGACGTCACAGAAAAATTTTTGGATTCGCTTAAACTTGTGGGGATATATACACATGTTGCGGATTCCTCTTCCTGCGTGCTTCATCCTGCAAGTCATACTCATCGTCAATTATCTGATGAACAATTAAAAGAATGCGGTGTGGACCCTTCACTCATCCGTTTCTCAGTCGGAACAGAAAATATAGATGACATTTTAGCTGACCTTGAACAGGCATTTGATGCAATAAAATAATTCAAAAACAAAAATTCCATTAGATTACATCGAATTAAAAGCAATCATAATATAGAAAAAACTGGCACAATAATTTATTTTCATTTTTGTGTCAGTTTTTTATGTGGTGTAATTAGAAGCAATTAAAAGGGAGGCCATGATAATAAATGATGCTTTAAAATGCCATCAATCCGAGACTTTTGGCAATTTCAATCCGAGACTTTTGGCAATTTCAATCCGAGACTTTCTGCACCATTTCATTATTTTGTGTCTAGTCTTCAAATCTTATTTCTTTATTAGATTAAATGAAATCGATAAAACCAAATATATGATTACGGATTATTTAATAGCACTTATGGATTAATGAATATTGTAAACTTTAAAAATGGCTCGCGACATAATAGATTATTATTTTATAAGTAGTGGACTTTTGCTTATATTAAGTCTTTTTTCCTTAACTAATCTAAAGAATGTACCTCTAGATACTCCTAAAATAGATGCAGCTTCAGTATTTGTAATTTTATGATTAATATATTTATCTAATATTTCGCTCGTGTTAGGTGGTGTGACTACTTTAGGTCTACCGAACTTAACTCCTTTTTCTTTTGCAATTCTAATCCCTTCCATCTGACGCTCTCTAATATTATTTCTTTCATTCTCAGCAACAAATGATAATACTTGAAGAACAATATCACTTATAAACTTACCAACTAGATTCTTACCTTCAATACTAGTATCTAATAATGGCATATCTAAAACTTTAATATCAGCTTCTTTAGTTTTAGTTATATAAGCCCATTCCTCAAGTATCATATGATAATTTCTACCTAGACGATCTATTGATTTAACAATTAGCAGGTCGTCTTTTTTTATTTTTCTAACTAATTTTTGATAATTAGTCCTATTAAAATCTTTGCCGGATTCTTTATCTACATAGATATATTTATCATCTATACCTAAGGCCTTTATTTCTTC
>JAGCYK010000071.1 GCA_017960845.1 Clostridia bacterium
ACAAAAGCAGCAGATGCTGCTGAGGCGATAGGAGAAGGCCTTCAGGCCTTCTGCATCCCCGGGTCCGTTGCAGACCAAAGAAAAGTTGGCCTTGGACACGGAAATCTCGGTGCAATGCTTTTAAGAGAGGAAACAGAATGCTTCTGTTTCCTTGCAGGGCACGAGTCTTTTGCTGCAGCTGAAGGCGCAATAGGTATCGCTAAAAGCGCAAACAAGGTTAGAAAGACTCCTTTAAGAGTTATTCTTAACGGACTTGGAAAAGACGCAGCGATGATTATTTCTAGAATTAATGGTTTCACATACGTTCAAACCAAAATGGATTATTTTAAGGATGAGCTTAATATTATAAGCGAGACAAAGTATTCTGATGGAGAGCGTTCTAAAGTTAAGTGCTACGGCGCAGATGATGTTAGAGAAGGCGTTAAAATAATGTGGCATGAAAGAGTTGGCGTTTCTATTACCGGAAACTCAACCAATCCGACACGCTTCCAGCACCCGGTTGCAGGAACATACAAAAAGGAGTGCGTAGAAAAGGGAGTTAAGTATTTCTCTGTTGCTTCAGGCGGCGGAACGGGAAGAACTCTTCACCCTGATAATATGGCTGCCGGTCCTGCTTCATACGGAATGACAGATACTCTTGGAAGAATGCACAGCGATGCTCAATTTGCAGGTTCTTCTTCAGTTCCGGCTCACGTAGAAATGATGGGATTAATCGGAATGGGAAATAACCCTATGGTAGGTGCTACAGTTTCCTGTGCAGTTGCCGTTGAAGAAGCAATGAAATAATAATTTTTTGATAATATCTTTTTAAATGATAATTTTGAATGAATAGTCTTTGCGCTCAGCGCAGAGACTATTTTTTGTGATAGACGCATCTTGTTTTAAGCAAGGCTCTAGGCTATAATACAACTAAAGAAGGGGAAATGAAATGGACGAAAAGATTTTAGCATTAAAACAAATGATAGACGAGGCTAGTTATGTGGTTTTCTTCGGGGGCGCAGGCGTATCTACCGAAAGCGGAATCCCTGACTTTCGTTCTCCAAAAGCTGGCCCGGCAAAATATGAATACTCCTTTGAAGAAATACTAAGCGATAGATTCTTTTATGCTAATCCAGCATACTTTTGGAGATACTATTTTGCGGAGATGGTTAAGCTTGACGCTAAGCCAAACGACGCGCATAGGGCGCTTGCTAGGCTCGAAGAGACCGGAAAGCTTAAAGCGGTAGTAACTCAGAATATAGACGGGTTGCACCAGCTAGCTGGAAGCAAATTGGTTTACGAGCTTCATGGTACGATTCATAAAAATAGGTGCATTAAATGCGGAAAGAAATATAGCCTTGGCGATGTGCTAAAAATGCAGCCTCTTCCAAGATGCTCGTGCGACGGACTGATTAAACCGGACGTAGTGCTTTACGGAGAGGCTCTTGACCACGACTGCATCGAAGGCGCAGTAAGCGCGATAGAGCGCTCAGACCTACTTATTGTCGGAGGAACATCGCTTACGGTTTATCCGGCTGCCGGGCTTATAGACTATGCCGGCGGAAAACTTGCACTTATAAACAGAGATCACGTTCCGTGCAGAAGAAAACCCGATTTAGAGATAAACGCGCCTATTGGAAAGACGTTTGCTGAAATGTTTAGTTTGTGCTAAGCGTTAAACCGCCTTTTTAGCGCTTAAAATCAAACTATGTTGATTTTTTTATATGGTAATGATATAATCCTATAGAATTATGGACGACCCTCGAAGTAGTATATTATCCAGTTTTATGATTTCTGCAACTCCTGATGGAGTGCAGGTAGAGTTTTATTGGTTACTAATACCAATTTTTATTTTGACTATTCTGTCAGGACTGTTTAGCGCTAGCGAAACGGCCTATTCTTCAGTTAGTAAAATTCGCTTAAGAACTATGCACGCCGAAGGTAATAAGCGGGCAGGTAAAACGCTAGCTCTATTAGAGCGCTATGACAATCTTCTCTCAACAGTACTGATTGGCAACAATATAGTAAACATTGTCATTGCAACGCTAGCTACGGTAATGTTTATGCAAATGCTGTCTGTTGGGGACGCGCTAGCCAATGTCATCTCCACAATCGTTACTACCGTTGTCCTTCTTATATTCGGTGAGATTACTCCAAAAACAGTAGCACGTAACAATCCGGAAAAATATGCGATGCGTTTCTATCCGTTTTTGATTGTTTGCTATTATATCCTTTACCCTATAAACTTCCTGTTTAAAGGCTGGAAGCTTTTGCTCATAAAAGTTTTCAAGCTTTCTAAAGGGAAAAGCTTTACGGAAGAAGAACTCGTTACGATTGTCGAAACTGCCGAAAGCGAAGGCGAACTTGATAGTCACGAGAGTCAGCTCATAAAGAACGCCATTGAATTTGATGACCTTGAAATTAAGGACATTATGGTGCCAAGAGTTAATATAACGGCAATAGAAGACACCTGCTCGCTTAATGAGATTGCTGACATTTTCCGTGAAAGCGGCTATTCGAGGCTTCCTATTTATCACGAATCGCTAGACAACATGCGGGGCATTCTCAACGAAAAAGATTTTAACACTGCTATGTATCAGGGACATAAATCGCTTTCAAGGATGATTTCTCCCATAATAACCGTTGCGCTTACAATGAAGATCTCGGTTGTTTTAAGAATGCTTCAGCGCGCGCGACAGCACATGGCAATAGTCGTAGACGAATTCGGCGGTACGGCCGGGCTTGTTACGCTCGAAGATATTATAGAAGAACTTGTAGGCGAGATTTGGGACGAGCATGACGAGGTCGAGGAATTATATAAGCAGATAAGCGACGACGAATATCTCGTTAAAGGCTTTTCTAATGCAAGCGATGTCCTTGAAAAACTAAATGTTGATACAAGAGAAGAATTTGACGCAGTAACAATCGGAGGCTGGGTAATAGAAGAGATAGGCACTATCCCCAAAGTCGGAGCAAAATTCGAATTTGAAAATATAATTGTGACTGTAATGAAAGCAAACGCAAAGCGTGTTTTAGAGGTTAAGATTAAAGTTCTGCCGAAAGTCGAAGAAGAGGAAGATGAATAATACGGCTAGGTTAAGGCGGGGATTAATTCTCGTAAACGCTTACTCAGAGTCTGAAAGCGAAATGAATCAGCCCATTAGACTAGCCTCTGAGCTTAATAGTCTAGGAATAAAAGCGGAGATAAAAAGAAACAATTATTTTCCTGCAGTGTTAAACGGAGACATTTTTTGCCCGGTTAAAGACTGCGATTTTGTCGTTTACCTTGATAAGGACAAATATGTCTCGGACATGCTCGAAAGAAGCGGAGTGAGGCTTTTTAACCGGCACGAGGCAATTAGAATATGCGATGATAAAGTTAAAACATTTATTTGTCTATCTAATGCAGGCGTAAGGATGCCTAAAACTCTACCCGGGCTTCTTTGTTACAACGGAGACGGCGTTTTAAGCCGCACTAGCATTGATAGAATAGAAGAAGAGCTTTCTTACCCAATCGTAGTCAAAGAAAGCTACGGCTCGCTTGGTAAGGGCGTCTATCTAGTAGAAAGCCGGGGAGAGCTGATCGAGCTCACTTCAAAGCTAAAGGGCGTGCCGCATATGTTCCAGGAATATATTGCTTTTAGCCGAGGTAGAGACGTTAGGATTATAGTTATAGGCGGAAAGGTAGTAGGCGGCATGCTTAGAACGTCTGATAGTGATTTTAGAAGCAATATTTCTCTTGGCGGCCGCGCAGAACCATTTGAAGTAACAAAAGAAATGAAAGCACTCGCCGAAAAAGTAGCAAATATACTCGGGCTTGATTACTGCGGCGTGGATATGCTATTCTCTGAAAACGGACCGCTAGTATGCGAAGTTAATTCGAACGCTTTCTTTGGTGGCTTTGAAAAAATAACCGGAATCAATGTCGCAGCGATTTACGCGCAGCATATCCTAAAAACCATTTACGGCTAAAAAACGTATTTACAAAAGAGCATTTTGTGATATAATCTAAAAACAAATTTGATAACAAGAGGGATTGGAGAAATAAAGATGACAAAATTCAAAATTCTTGAAACACATTGCAATGAAATGCATTTCCGGCTCAATATAATTAAAACCGAGCCGAACACCAGATTTGAAATTAATCCTGCGTTCAATAGAACCGTTAAGAAAATAAAGGAACTTCCAAAGCGCAGGATAATAGAGCTTTCGCTTAGAATAGAGAGCACAGAAAAAGAGCCTAAGCCTTTTGATATAGTTTTGAATATGTCTTCGACTATAGACCTTGAAGAAGAGCTTTGGCTTGTTGATGATGAAAAAGAGTTTATAAGGGAAGCTACAAGAATGCTTTTCCCGTACCTTCGTCAGACAGTTACCTCGCTAACTGCAACGGCAATGATCAGTCCGCTTATGCTTCCACCGATTGATGGAGGAACGCTTTTCCCTGAGGATAGAAAGCCTGAATAATTATTTTTTAAAAAAAGCATATTTAAAAAACCGGGATTGTTTTTAAACGCTCCCGGTTTTTACTAGTCGCAGTAAATAATTAAATGTCCACAATATATTGAAGGTGATATTTTCTAGTGCTTTCAGCGAGCTCTTTCATTATATCCGGTATTTCATCGATCCGGACATTCATTTCGGATAGAGTGGATAGGTCTATAGCTCTGTTAACGAGCATATTGATGGATATCTGTATATTAGTTCCGCCGTTTACACCGAATAAAGATAGGCAGTTGTTTTGAATTATATCAATGCCGCATTTTTGCTTGGTTACAATTCCTGGCCGCTCAACTACAGCAATTCTGGCTCCGATGCCGGCAAAAGAAAGAGCCTGCTCAACAGAAATGTTTCCGGAAGTAAAGACAGCCGAGTGTTTTGCCATCTTTCCGCCGGTAATATGGAAGATTTTTTCCTCCGGATTTGTTTCCGTGCTGTTTATCGTATAATAAATACCAAGTCTTTTTGCCAGTGAAAGCATTTTAGAGTCCGTATCGATCATAATGGGGATTGCCTGCAAGTAAAGTGCAACTTCTCCCAAAATGAGTCCGGGAAGGCCGCACCCGGATATAGCCACGTATTCACCCTTATTTATTTTTAATGCCGTGAGGACTTGTGTTGCAAGAGATATGTGGTCTAAAAAGATAGCCTCGTTTGAATCAATGCGCTCCGGAAGCAGGGCGCAGTCACTTGCATCAATTATTGCGAAGTCGCGCATAAATCCATCTGTATTGTATCCGAAAGTCTTGAAATCATCGCATAGAAAATAATGTCCGCTCTTACATGCCGGGCACTGTCCGCAGTATTTTTTTGCACAAACATATACTTTGTCTCCGCGTTTGAAATCTTCTACGCCGGGACCTGTTTCTATTATCATGCCAACGCAGTTTCTTCCGAGCGTTATGGGGTAATCCACCTTGCTTTTCCCCATATATATCATTAGGTCTGGAAGAGAAATAGAAGTTTTTTCAACCTTTATTTTTACCTGTCCAAAACCGGGAGTTTCACTCGGAGTCGTTATTAATTCAATGCTTCCTTGCGATGTTAGTTTCCAAGATTTCATATTTGTAAATTTAGCATTATTTACCGTTTTTGTCAAATCCGCAGTAGCTATCCGCCTTGCAGTTAAAGTCCAGTTTTTAATCTATATGCAAAAAATGGATAGTCTTTAAGTCGCTTACGCTAGCTTTGTGACTTTCCTCAAGACTATTTATAGATTATTTGTTATTGACAAGCGTTATAATCCAAAGTTTAGCAGTAAAACTTGGGATTTTGGAGTATTGAATAATAATTAAAAATTGATATAATATTCGTATGGTCTTTGCCAAGATGATGGTTAGATATGTTAGAATAGTTAGAGAAAAAAATAATGTCATTTATTAAATATGACAATAATGCAAAAAAAATGATGAACAAGCTTTTAAATTGTTTAGCTGATTTTTATAAAGGATAATAGTGAACAAATTTTGAATAATTCTGATTAAGAATCGTTGTGCCTACTGCGAGAACTGCTATGGAAAAGAAAGTTATAATTAAAATTAATAATTTAGTAAAAACTTATGGTGAGGGCGAAGCGCTCTCTTATGCATTAAATGACGTATCGCTTGACATCTATGAACACGATTTTTTAGTAATACTCGGTAGTTCTGGCTGTGGAAAGTCCACACTTTTAAATATGATAGGCGGTATGGATAAAGTAAACAGCGGGTCAATAATCGTCGAAGATGAAGATATATGTAAGTACAATGATAAAAAGCTTACTTTGTACAGAAGGGATACCGTAGGTTTTGTATATCAGTTCTTTAATCTCATAAACGATATTACTATATATCAGAATGTAACGTTATCCCCAAGCAGCCGCAAAAAGCAGCGGGCTTTGAAGCTACTAGAAAGGGTTGGCCTTTTAGAAAAAAAAGATAAATTTCCCAGGCAGGTTTCAGGTGGTCAGCAGCAACGTGTCGCGATTGCTCGCGCTCTGAATAAAGACAGCGATATCCTTTTATGCGATGAGCCGACAGGAGCGCTCGACGATGTTTCAGGTAAGGCAGTACTAAAACTTCTCGAAGAAATACATAGCGAGGGAAAAACGATAATTCTCGTTACTCACACAAAAGAGATAGCGCAAATGGCAAACCGCATCGTCACTATGAAAGCCGGAAAGATAGTGTCTGATGTCATCAATGAAAACATAGTAAAAGCTGAAGAGGTGGAGTGGTAATGATATCCAGAATGTTCCGCCCATTTTTTAAGCGTTTCTTAGGTCTGTTTATTTCAATGACTTTTGTTAGCACGCTTTCTGTCGGACTTCTTATAGCTTTTGCCACGACAATAACAAACTTAGAATCCACATATAATAACTATCTTGATTCTTACGGATATGTTGACGCACAGATAACAATCGATTTTGAACAGCGCGATAAAATTGACAACGTAAAAAATGTCGAAGGCGTTGAAAAGATGGATTCAAGACTTATTTTGGATTGTTATCTTAAAAAGGACGACGGGAGAACAATTACTTCGAGAGTATTCGGCTATAATTCGGAGCAAAACGAATTGTTCAAAAGATATGTCTTGTCTTCAGTCAGTAAAAAGCAAGATGCTCTCAATGCTTCAATTGTAAGAAAATTTGCAAAAAATAATAATATAGAACTCGGTGACACAATAAAAATAGGTTATTATAACCTTTATATAGACCTATATATCAATGAAATAGTTGAAACGCCGGAGGGGATGTACGTTAGGGCAAACGACTATATTTTGTCAGACAATCAGGATTTCGGTTTTATTTATATAGACGAAAATGAATTGAATTCCACTATTAATAATCTAGCGGCAAAACTTCAGCACGAAATTGCGACAAATGAGACTTATAGGCGTTATTACGAGCAGGCAAGAATGGCTTTGATGCTTGCTAATATAAATTTGCCTGACCTTGAAACATTGGATCTGACCGGCGATTATGCTTCTAGATTCAGCAACCAGATAATTGTTAAGGCGAAAAACGGGTATTCGGAAGCTACCGTTGCGAAAAACGTAGAGAATTATCTTGCTGCAAATGGGGTAACTATTAAGTCAACAAGCCTAGGCGACAATCTTCCGTACCGGGTTTATATGAGAAACGCAATAAAACAAATAAATGTTGCTACTATATTCCTGCCGGTATTTTTCTATTCTGTGACGATGATAATTGTCGGGCTGTTTATCAATCAGATAGTCAGGACCATGACTAAAGACATCGGTATAATGGCCTCTATAGGTGTGGGTAAATGGGATATATTATCTGTTTTCCTTCTCTTTACCGCACTTATGGCTGTAGTTGCAGGTGCGCTCGGTATAGGTGTAGGTTATCTCCTTAACGGGATAATGACGGATATAATGGTAAATGCGTATTCTCTTCCTGTGCTTGTCAACAAGCTAGACGTTGGAATAATCCTGCTTGCCATTGCAATGCTTCTAGTGTTTTCTGAAACCGCAACTGTTTTATCCGGCACTAAAATATTCAGTATAACGCCGAAAGATGCTGTCATCTCTAATGAAGCGAAACGAAAAAAACTCCCCGCCTGGCTGAGTAATTTCATAGATAGGGCGCCGACAAGTACTAAACTCAGTATTAATTCGATTGCTCAGAACCCCAGAAGATTCTTTGTGGCGACTTTTTCCATTTTTGCGGCATTCGTACTTATTATGCTGTCAAGTTTCTTCTACGTTGCAAAAGAAGACTTAATCGCACAAACCACCGAACGCAGAATGACTTACGATTGTCAGGTATATTTCGCGCAAAAACTCGACGATGCGTTTATAAGAGAATTTAAGGGCAAGGAATTTGTCAGTGGTTCGGAGGACTGCTACTACACCTATGTCAAAACGCTAAGCGGTGATGAGGAAATATATCTTGAGTGCCTTGCCGTTAACACGGGTAAGAGCAGACTTGTCAATATTCCGGACGAAAGCGGCTTCGGTAATTTAAGCGTGCTTAGCGAAGGTTTGATTTTACCCAAATCCGATGCGGACAGACTGGGCGTTAAAAAGGGCGATAGGATAAGGATAGGGGATAAAGACGTCGTCATTAACGACATATCGTTCCAGTATTTTCATCCTATAACGTATATGTCAAAAGCTCAGATGGAAGCACTTGGCCAGCAATACTCTTCTTCAATATTGGTAAACGTTACCGATGAAAATGCATTTTTAGACTATCTTGCAAACAGTGCGCATCAAGGTCTTACCGTCTTTACCCGGTCAATAAAAGCAGACCTAGAGGGCATTTTCAACACAATAAATATTTTCATTATAATACTAATAGCCTTTTCACTTGGTATGGGCTTTATTATTCTTGCGATAATGTCTCAAAACGCTTTAATAGAGCAAAAGAGACAGTTCTCAGTTCTAAGAGCCATTGGCTTTACGGTAAAGAACATTTCTGACATCTGGACATTACAAAGCATAGGCCAGTTTGTTATATCGGCCTTGTTTGCCATTCCTGCCGCCGTACTAACCGCATTATTACTTTTTAAACTATGTTCCACGCCTTTGCAGATTTACCCATTCATATTCGATTTCAGAGTTGTACTTTTTGCTATGGCCTTTATATTGATTATAATAGTGGGGTGTCATTTAGTTTCCATGTTCTCTATAAAACGATGGAATCTCGCAGATGAAACTAGGTGTAGAGAATAATAAAAAAATATAATAAAAGATAAAAAACAGGGCAGTCGCTCTGTTATTTATCGTTTTGGAGCGTGTTTTTGGACTGTTTTCTTGTGTCGCACATCAAGTACTTTTCATAAAACGAAATAGCTTTCAAACAAAAATAATACCAAAATAATACCAGCTCCGAACTATACCTTATTAAGCTAAGGCGCCATCCAATAGCGATAATAAAACCTTCTTTTCCGTCTTTAAGATACTTTAATACCGGTTACAGACTAAATTAACCCCAAAGGACAATACCATATATCTTTGTTTATAGGGAATAGTTCATCAGCCAAGCAGATAATCAGTCCCGGTTTTATCTGCTGTCCTAATTTGTTCAAAACAGCAAAGTTTTTGTCGGAGATTGAAGGATTTTTTCCCTTCTTTATTTCTATCGGATAAATAGAATCCGATTCCACCATCAACAAATCTATTTCTTTTTGGTCAATATCCCGATAATAATACAGATTTGCTTTCTTGCCCATATTCGTAAAGCCTTTCAATATCTCACCGACAACATAGGTTTCAAAAAAAGCTCCTGCGGAATTGCCGTTCATCAACGTTTCGGCAGTAGGCCACGACGTGAGATAAGCCGCTAAACCTGTATCTAAAAAATAACATTTCGGAGTTTTGACCAATCGTTTGGTCATATTTGAAGCATACGGGCTGATAATATATATGATTCCGGATCTCTCCAATATAGATACCCATTCTTTTATCGTGGGGGCTGAAACTCCGACGACTTTCGAAATCGAATCATATTTGAGTTCTTGCGCAGTATTCGCCGCCATATAGGTGACAAAAGTTCTGAATTCCTCCAACTTACCGACTTGCTCAAGAGAACTTATATCTCTTTCAATGTAAGTGTTTATATATGACGAATAGTAAATATCTCTATCTACGTCCGCATTTAAGACAATTTTGGGCAATCCGCCGTTAAATATATCTTCAAACACTTCTTTTAACGTTCTTTTACTGTTTTGCTTTTTCTTTAGCAATTCGAGCTCGGGAGAAAAGGGGCCTTTAATGTCCGAACTTATTTCGTTATATGATAAAGGAAGTAAATCGAAAACGGCAACTCTTCCGGCAAGGGATTCGGACACGTTTTTCATCATTACGAATTTTTGTGAACCGCTTAGCCAGAACATTCCGTTTTCGTTTCTTTCGTCGACGATTTTTTTGATTTCCAACAGAATAGACGGTACTCTTTGAAATTCATCTATAAACAATTTATAGCCGTACGTTTCGAAGAATAATTCAGGATCGTTTTTGACAAGCGTCCTGACTTTAGCGTCATCAAACGAAACATACTTTCTATCGCTTTCCGCCAAATGTTTAAGCATGGTTGATTTTCCTGTTTGACTTTGTCCGCAAACCATCACGACGGGAAACGTCTTAGAGGCGTTTATTATTGATTCCTCCATTTGTCTTTTCAAATACGACATCACAACAGACCTCAGAGTTTTCTAAAGTTTACTTTATTTTACTCTAAATTGTTTATCTTGCCAAGTCTAGAGGTGTGTCCTATGCGCGTTTATTTACACCGAAGAAAAAAATAATAAAGAGAGGACCATATAGACTTCAAACAAAAATAATACCAAAATAATACCAGCTCCGAACTACACCTTATTAAGCTAAGTCTATATCCTATGCGTATTACATTAAAAGCTATCTTGCTTAAATCTTGCTTAAAATGTTGCGTAAAAAGATTATTATACTTGATTTGGGACTAAAAACATTTACAAGATTTTTGTTTTTTGTCCTTCTACCTCGATCACCGGCAACTACTTTTTTTGATTGTAGTGGGATACACCATCAATATTTTTTTCTTTTCGTTGTTTCTGTTATGTGTTAGAAAATCAATTCGTTTAATTTTTCTAAATAATCAAGACGTAATACTTGGTATCATTTTCCACAATAGCGGCAATATCGTTTATAGAGAAAAGAACAATTTAGATTTTTCATATCTAGCAGAGAAGATGGAATTCGTATATATTAATAAAGACACATAATTAAAAACGGCCGATAAAAATCGGTCGTTTTTTGGTACTCCCGACGGGAATCGAACCCATAACTAACCCTTAGGAGTTCAGTTTTTTATTGTAAATCTTATAAAAACCGTGAGTTTTTATCAAATATCTTGCGTTTTATTCTGTTTTATGCGAGTAAAATCGATAAATATCTTTCGTATTGTAAGCCTTTTTAGTTTTTTGAAATAACTTGTATACCTTTTTTATACCGATTTTATACCAAATTCAATATTTCAAGTATTACGGCGGTTGGATTAAACACTCGCCGTAATTTTTTCAAAACACCGAAACGATTTATTTCAAAACACCGAAAATAAAAGTTTCAAAACGCCGAATATGAGAGACGACTAAACCGCATCATTACGAAAAATTGCAACTTTTTGCATTTTTTCGTAATGTTATCGGTAATGATATTTAAGCCAAAATAAAAAAATATAGTTTTCTACAAAAATTTTCAATAGACGATTGACTTTGTTTTCCTTTTCGGGTATAATAAGTATGATTATTTTTATGGAGAACGATATGGAAATAAAACGCGATTTTTACTTAAACAAGTTAATCAAACACAAGAAAAACGGCATGGTAAAAGTCATTACGGGTGTTCGTCGTTGCGGTAAATCTTATCTGTTATTTAAATTGTTCCGCAATTATTTAATAGATAATGCCGTTTCGCCCGACCATATTATCACTATCGCTTTGGATGACTTTGAAAACAAGTCTTTGCAAAGTCCGGACTCATTGTATAAATACGTAAAAAGCAAAATAACCGACGAGAAAGATTATTTTATTTTGCTTGACGAGATACAGTTAGTATCCGATTTTGAAAGCGTTATAAACGGATTTTTGCATATTGAAAACGCCGATATTTACGTTACGGGCAGTAATTCCAAATTTTTATCAAGCGATATAATAACGGAATTCCGTGGGCGCGGAGACGAAATCAGAGTTTATCCGTTGTGTTTTTCGGAGTTTTATTCGGTTTACGGCGGTGAATTCGACAAAGCGCTCGTAATGTATTTTAATTACGGCGGGATGCCGCTTTGCTTGTCAATGGAAACACAGGAAGAAAAAGCAAAATATCTTACTAATTTATTCGGAGCGACCTATCTTTCCGACATTATAAACAGGAATAATCTTCGTGGCAATGCCGAAATAAACGAGTTGACAGATATTTTGGCTTCTTCTATCGGATCTCTTACAAATCCGTTAAAATTGTCAAATACGTTCGGTAGCGTGAAAAACGTAAAACTTTCCGTAAATACCGTAATAAATTATTTGAATTATTTAGAGGACGCTTTTTTGGTCGAAAAAGCTGTTCGCTATGATATTAAAGGGAAAAAATATATAAATACCCCTGCTAAATATTATTTCGTTGATATGGGGCTTCTTAACGCTCGAATCTCT
>JAGCYK010000072.1 GCA_017960845.1 Clostridia bacterium
CTCTAGGAAGTCCGCCGATACCGAGCGCTAAATCTAGACCTAAGCAGCCTGACGGAATGACTTCAATATTCCTGATTGAATCATCCGTTAATTTCATTATGGCGCCTTCGCCATGTTCTTTTCGGATTTTAGCAATTGCTGCGTCCAAGGCTCTTTCTCTTTCGTTTTCAATACCTACATCTTTTTTTACATTAGCCATTTTTATATACCTCTTATCAATTATTATCCAAATATTTAATCAGCCCGAACAGAGCGCTTTTAATGCCCATATCCGTAATTTCTTCTCTAATTTCAGCTTCGGTTTTGTTTTCAGCATTCATTACCGAAAGATTGCTTCTATACATATGAATGTTGTTTTTATCGCCGATTGCAAAGAACGCCATTCCTACGCTTCCGTTTTCTACATCCGGCCCGGCGTTACCTGTAGTTGAGATTACTATGTCAGCATCCGGATTTCTGAAAAGCCCGAGAGCCATCTCGTAAGCGGTTTCAGCAGAAACGGCGCCATATTTATCTAGTATCTCTTTATGCACGCCCAGTCTATACATTTTCGATTCGTGCGAGTACGTTACAAGGCTTTCAAGTAGACACCTACTCATCCCGGGCACGGATATAAGCGAGGAAGCCACGCCTCCGCCAGTAAATGACTCAGCAATTGAAAGCTTACGGCCTGACTTTAAAAGCAGAGCGGCTGCCTGGGATACTAAAGAGACGTCCTTTTTGGCAAAAATGTATTTGTCTAGCGCCTTGCCTATATCAAAAATAATCTGATTGCATATAGCTGACGGGCAGTTTTGCATGTACTTTATTTTCAAAATACATTCCATACCAGACTGGGAAATAGTAAATTCCATCTTTCCTTTAGGCGCCTGCTTAATAATGGGCTGAATTAAATCCATTATGTCTGCTTCGCTCAGTTCGAAAGTCTTAAAAATTACTGTGTTGCATAAATTATTGCTTTTTGTGTTAAGTGCGGGAACTAAAGTCCCAAGTATTAGTTTTTCGTCTATTGAATCTAAAGGGAAATACGTAACCGACTGGTATGTGTAGAAATTAGAGCCTTTATGAGTAGCAATACCTTCAAACAGCTCTCTTGCCGCATTCGTCTCTCCTACAGTTAGGACAACCGAGTTAGATTCGAATAAATCGAACATAACTTTGATGCCTTCAAGCGAAGAGATGAACTTTATTTCGGAAATATCGTGTCCGTAATCTGAAAGCATAGTCAGTAGCTTTTTAAAGCTAAAACTTTCAAGTAACGGCTTTTTTCCAATTATAAGCAAGTAAATCTTCAAAACTTTTTATTCCCCTTTTTCTTCCTTCTTTTGACCCATATCAGAAAAAACTACTTTGTATTTCACTAGATATAAGATGCAAGAAATGATTGCCATAATAACGCCGACCATCAGTGCAACAAATCCGATGAAGAATGCTATATAGAAAATAACAACATCCATAATAACTAAATCAAGTGCAGCGATAAGGAAAGAAATACCTATCATCTGAGTGAATGTCTTAATCTTTCCAGGCATATCTGCAGCGATGATTATACTGTTTTTAGCTGCCATTGACCTAAATGCCGTTATAAAGAGCTCTCTCGCTATAATTATAATCACGCCTATTGCTAGAGCCGTTACAAACGGAGCCCCTGAGATTGAAAAGAAACTTTCATCGTTTAAGAAACGATCCCACGTGCAATATCTATAAACAAGGCCAATGAGCGCACTGCAAACTAAGAGCTTATCCGCTACCGGATCAAACAGTTTGCCAAAATCGGTTACCATATTTCTTTTTCTTGCAATATATCCATCGAAAAAGTCGGTTATACTAGCAACAAAGAAAATGAATAGCGCTATATAATCATTAAAAGCAACTATTATTCCCGGGCCAACTCCATGCTGGATTTCTAAAAACATAAAGATTAAAAACACGGGAATGAGAATCATTCTAAGCATTGTCAATTTATTAGGTAAATTCATTTCACAACTTCTCCATATAAGTCATAATCTTTTGCTGCGGTTATTTTAACCGGGTATGTCGTTCCGACATCGCAGTAATCACCCTTAAAATATACAAGTCCGTCAACATCCGGCGCTGCCCAGTCCGCTCTTCCGACAAAAAGCTGTCTATCGTAATCAATATCTTCGTAAACCGTTTCGACTACCGTGCCTATTAGCTTACTATTGAACTCGTGGGCATTTTCTTTAATAATCTTTCCCAGGATGCTAACACGCTTTCTCTTAACTGGCTGAGCGACCTGTCCCATCATTCTAGCAGCTGGCGTTCCTGCTTCTTTGCTGTAAGCGAAAATACCCGCGTTCAGAGGCTTATATTTCTTAACAAACTCCGTCAGTTCGTTAAATTCTTCCTCTGTCTCCCCGGGAAAACCAACCATAAACGTAGTGCGTACTTTAATCTTTTTAGCATTAAGCTTATCAAATAAAAGCTCAATGCTCTTTTTATTGCTTTTTCTTCCCATGCGGCGAAGGACGGACGAACTAATGTGCTGCAATGGAATATCAATATAATTAGCTATACGCTTTTCTGATGCTATTAGTGCTATAAGTTCATCGGAAACAAGTTCCGGATAGCAATACATCAATCTAAATTTTTCAATGGTGGTTTTTTCAAGGAGATTCTTTATAAGAAGCTCTAGAGATGGCTTTCCGTACAAATCCTTTCCATACGCAGTTACATCCTGCCCGACTAGTATAAGCTCTGACGCTCCGCTCTTTTCTAAAAGCAAAGTCTCTTCAACTAAGCTTTCTATAGTTCTAGAGCGGAATGCTCCCCTTATAGAAGGAATGGTGCAATATGTACAGTGATTGTCGCAACCTTCGGATATTTTAAGATATGCATAGTGCTGAGGAGTGGAAAGAATGCGCGATGTCGTAGGAACGTCTGTCTTGTCATTGCAAAAAGCCTTTTCTTTTTCTATAAGCTCTACAATCTTTCCATAGTCAGCTGAGCCTAAAAAGATATCCACTTCCGGAAGCAGCTCTTGGAGCTTCTTTCCGTATCGCTCTGTTAAGCATCCGGTTACGACAAGCTTTTTCAGATTGCCGCTTTTAAGCGAAGCTGCTTTAAATATTTCGTCTATGGATTCTTTCTCAGCAGATTTAATAAATGCACAGGTGTTTATTATAACTATCTCGGCTTCCGTTTGATTGTCCGTAATTTGGTAGCCTGCATTAATAAGATAATATAATAAGTTTTCTGTATCAACTCTATTCTTGTCGCATCCAAGTGAAATGATATATACTTTGTTCATTTTGTACCAATAATGTCACATTAGGTGATCTCTTCATATGGCTCTTTGAACACTTCCTCGAACTGCGCCGGCGTCATAAGCACTTCACGTCCTTTAGACGATCCACTGCTCTCTCCTATCCAGTTTTTGTTCTCAAGAGTATATATAATTCGTGTCGAGCGTGCATAGCCCAACGAGAATCTTGTCTGAATCATACTAGCGGAAGCCGAACCTTTCTTTATGAACATGCGCATTATCTGAGGAAGAAGGGCGCTGTCTTTGTCGTCTTCCATATTTTCGTCCGTTACATCATTATTGAACTCTTCTTTTGGTTGAGCGAAGATGTAGTCTTGAATGGACTTGTCATATTTGCTTTCGTTGTTGTTTTTAACGAAATTAATTATGTCGGATATAGTTTGAGTTTGAGTAAACGGAGACTGCATGCGGCGAAGATTGCCATCTTTTTGAAGCAGCATATCGCCTCGTCCAAGAAGCGACTCCGCTCCTGCGCATCCAAGAACCGTATTAGAGTCAGTAAACGAAGACATCTTAAAGGCGCATCTTGTAGGCAGGTTGTTCTTTATAGTTCCGTCAATAACGTCAGTAGAAGGACGCTGAGTGGCAATAATCATATGTATGCCGCAGGCAGCTGCTTTAGCGCAAAGCCTAGCAATAAGACCTAAAAGCTCATTTTTGTTGTTTGTAACAAGGTCAGCAAACTCATCTACCACGATAACGATGAAAGGCATCTTTCTATATTTTCCGGACTTAACTTCTGGAAGGTCATTGTATTCCATAATGGATTTTACATTGACGCTTTCGTTCATCGCATGAATCTCGTTGAATACGGAATAACGTCTTTCCATCTCCTCTACCGCCCAGTTAAAAGCTTTAAGAGGATAGTTTATATTATTCTTGATGTCATAGAATATGGCATTCTCAACTAGCATATGAGGTATTCCTTCATACGGAGTAAGCTCAACTTGCTTAGGGTCAATTAAAAGGAGCTTAACGTCTTCTGGAGAGTGCTTGTAAATAATGCTTAAAAGCACGGTGTTAAGGAATACGGATTTACCTGACTGGGTAGTTCCGGCAACAAGAAGGTGCGGCATAGACTTTAAGCTCTCGATATATTTGTTGCCGTCAAGATCCACACCAAATGCGATAGGAATGGGAAGCTTTGAGTGCGTGAACTTCTCTGACAAGAACATGTCTTTAAGACGCACGATTGACGCTTTGGCCTTTCTAACCTCTATTCCTGCTACGGGCTTGCCTTCTACAGGGATTTCCATTCTGATTCTTCCGCCGCATAGAGCGATTTCAATATCTTCGGCTAGAGATCTTAGTCCACCGATCTTCTTTCCTGGAGGAGGCGCAACTTCGAATCTAACAACCGCCGGGCCGTAAACGACATTAACTACTTTTGCCGGGAAGTCGAGCTCTGCGAGCTTTTGCTCTAGAATCTGGATTCTATTCTTGGTAACTTCCTCGTCGTCTGTGGAGAATTCATCTGAATTATCCAGCATGTCAAGCGGAGGAAAAGTATAATTATACGGACCATCTTCGGAAGGAACCATCTCATTGAATCTGATTTGGTTTTCGTAGAGGTCTTCGAACTGAAGCTGATTGGGATCGGGCTCCCCTCTCTTTCTCTTTGTAGGAGCCGGGATAGGAGCCGGGATAGGAGCCGGAGCGGGCTCAGGAGTAAATGAGCGCGTGTAAACCCCAGTATTATCCTCTTCGGCTGAAACAGGAGGAGTGCTTTCTGATAAATCAATCGGCTCGTTGTCTTCTATTACAAGGCCGCTGCTTTCGCTCTCCTCTTTAGGCTCTTCGTTATAAAAGCTTTCGTATGAAACGTTTTCTTCTTCGGCTTCCTGCTCTACCGGCTGCTCATCTAGCGCCTGTGCGGCATTATCTTCCTCAGAAGTATCTTTGGCCTCCTCTTCGTCAGAGTATTCTTCTTCATACTCATCGCCTAGCTCTTCTTCATCTTCGTCTTCGCTTTCTACTTTCTCGCTTTCGCTAGGAGTAGATGCATTAGAACCGAACTGTTTATCTGCAAAACTATTAAAGAAGACGTCCTCTTCAGATTCAGTTTCTAAAGCTTCAGTCTCATCAGCTATTATTTCGCTTTCATCTTCAGCCGGCTCTTTTTCATCGACAGTCTTTGTAAAAGGATTAGCAATGATGTCTTCAGCTTTGTTTTCTTGAAGGTTGTATGAAAAAGGAGAAGAAACAACCGGGGACTTCTCTTCCGCCATAGGTTCTTCGAAATTAGTTATTTTAACTGACTCAGGTGCGCTCTCTTTTTCTTTAGGCTCTTCTACTGTAGGCTCTTTCTTTTCTTCCTCTACTTGCCTAGAAAACTGAGAAACAAAGCTGTCAGTCTTAGCAGGCTGAGTGGGCGCTATGGGTTTAGGTTCGCTAATTATCGGTTTAGGCGCGGGTCTATCCTGCTGACGGGACATATTTAGATAATCGCTGAAACTTGAGCTAGAACTCTGAATAGGCTTTTGAGGTGCAGGCGCTTCTTGCCTAGGCGCCGGCTGAACAGGACTAGTAGGCTGAACAGCGCTTTGAGGCTGGGGCTTAATCGTTCCCTTTACCTCTCCGCTTGAAGTATAAATCTTTCGGCCCGTTTGCGTAGTTTTCTCAGGCGCAGGCTGAGCTTGCTTTTCAGGCTCTTTAGGCTCTCTAACGGGGTCAGGAATATAATCAGTGAAATCATGAGATGAAGTATTCGGACGAATGGAAGGCGCTGCAGTGCTAAAGTTAACTGAAGAATAGATCTTTCTTGCAGGAGTGTCACTCGACTGAACTTTAGGCGAAGGAACTACAATACCCTTGTTATTGAAGCTATCGTGCATTGTGATGCTGGGCTTAGGCGCCTCACCAAAAGCCCCAAACGGCGCATATTTATCTTCCGTTTCGCTCTCTATTACTGCCTTTGAGTTTAGTGACTTTGTAGCAGTGGCGTTAGGACGGAAGTCAGCAATGTAATCTTTAGGCGAAGCATCAAAGTTCATCGTCTTTGTATTCTCAGCTAGGTTGCGCTTAGAGCTTTCTTTTAGATATGAATTCTTCTCAGCGCTCTTGCTATAAATTCTCTCGACAAAAAGCCCGCTTACTGGAGCATTGACAGTAGGCTTAAGCGTAACCGAAGCCGGAAGCTCGTACTCCTCGTCTTCGCTATCTTCTTCTCTTTCTCTAGCACTCTTTCTATCGGATACTTTTTTGATTGAAGGCTTTTCTTCCTTTTCAACCTCACCTTTCATAAACGAAAAGTCTCCCCGGCTTATTATCGACTTAAATAGCACAAAGCCAAGGAAACCTGCAAGAATAATTGAAATGGCAAGAATGGCGATAATGGGAGACATTGAAGATGCCAGCCCATAAGCAATTACTCCGAAGACAAGACCACCTGCTGATATTTCGGCATCGTAAACGGTTCTTAAGTATTCAAGATATGTCATCTCTCCAAACTGCGAAAAATCTATTGCAATCTGAATGAGAGTAACTACCAAAAGGAGTAAAACGGTTCCAATAACAAAATATCTCTTTTTTACGTATAGCTTTTTCTTAAAAAAGAGTTTGAAGCCTAAAAGGATGAGAGAAGCTAAAAGGACATACGAAAATACACCGAACAGTCCGAGTAGAACTGAACGGATTCCAAAGCCCACTACCCCTAGAACTACGGGAGCAATGTTGCATATTAGCAAAAAAGAAGATGTAATTATTAGTACGAGACCGAGAATATCAAAATCTCGTTTTTTTCTATTTCGACCTCGAGTTGTCCTTTTAAATCCAGTCAACTAAGACTCCTTTACCAGCACCCTTATAATATCACACAAGTGGAGTCTTAATCAATAGTTTATTTAATAAATAACTTAATATATAGAAAAATTTAATCTGTTTTTAAGTCAGTCTCAAAGTGTCTTAAGATCGCCCAGACTAAAAAGCTATTACCTACCACTCTTTGCAATTGAAAGCAGATCCAGATTCTTAATGTGCCGTGAGTCTCCGACATACGCAACGCTTATCCTACCCGGATCGAACAGACTCTTTGCAAAGGCGTTAATCTCGTCTAGTGACAGCCTTGTATAGCCTTCGAGATGTTTGTCAATGTCAAAGGGCTTACCGAAATACGTGGCATATTTTCCGTTTAGAAGCGCAACGGACATAATGTTTTCCCTTCCGAAAATGAGCGAGCTTTTTGCATTTACAAGTTGCCTTTTAAACTCTTCTTCGCTAATTCCATCGTCAAATATTTCATGCAAACATCTTCCCGCCTCACTTATTGCCTCTTCAAGCTTGCTGCCCGAGGTGTTGAAGTCTACTTCGAATGTCCCATTGTTTTTGTAGGAAGAAACCGAAGAGTAGACATTGTAAACAAGACCCTTGTTTTCTCTCATAGCCCTAAATAATCTTGAACTCATTCCTCCGCCAAGCGCATTGCAAATAAGCGCCAGCTTGTGCATATCCTCATGATAATAAGGTAGCGCCGGAAATGAAATGGCAACGGAAGCCTGCTGGAAATCCTTCTCATATGAAATAAATCCGCCTTTAGGGTCTGCACTCGCCGGAAAAATGTTTTCCTTGCTTTTTAACTTAGGAAGGCATTTAGCTAAAACGTGTTTTTCGACGTAATCGACCATCTCGTCGTGATCGACATTCCCGCAAATAGAAAGAACAATGTTATTCGAGCCATATTTTTCTTTCAAATATTCCTTTATGTCATAGGGTGTGAATCTGGCGATATTTTCCTTCGTCCCTATTATCTTTCTCGCAAGAGCGTTTCCCTCAAAAGCCTTTTCTGCAAGAATATCGCTGAGAATGTCATCAGGCTCGTCAAAGGACATATTGTATTCTTCGCTAATTACCTCTCTTTCTTTGTTAAGCTCCTCCTCCGGGAAAACGGATTCGAATAGAATCTCCGTCATTATGTCTAAGCATTTGTAGAAATATTCATCAATGCACTTAACGTAATAGCAGGTCGCTTCTTTGCCGGTATACGCATTGTTTACCGACCCGCAGTCCTCAAAAAGCTTGGATATTTCTATTGAATCGTGCCGCTTTGTTCCTTTAAACATCATGTGTTCGGTGAAATGGGAAATACCGTTATTCATTTCCGTCTCCATTCCAGAGCCAGTTCCTATGTGATAGGAAATTACCGAAGAGCGACTGCCTTCGAATTTTTCGGTAACAAGTTTAAAACCATTTGGAAAATCTGTCAGTTTTACCATAAAAACCTCATAAAAAAAGCATCTTTCCATAAAATTATACGGATAGATGCTTTTCAAATCAATAATTTAAATTTGGGTTATGAATTCTTCTGCAAAATTTCAAGAAGTTTTAAGTCAATGCGGCCCTTTTCGTCCACCTTGATTACTTCAACCTTAACGATATCGCCTACGTTGATTACATCGGTAACCTTTGCCACATGCTTGTTAGAAAGCTTAGAGATATGAATCATTCCGTCTTTTCCGGGTGCAATATTTACGAATGCTCCGAGCTCTGACAGCTCTTCTTTTGATTCTTTCTTATCCTTTCCCTTTCCTTTCATAGGACGTGAGAACTTATCCGGGCTGCTCATAAGTATTTTTACTACGGGACCTGAATAAATCTTTCCTGCGGTAACGTCTTCTACGATTGACAGAACGATTGCCTTTGCTTTTTCTCCCATTTCAGGATCGGTATATGCAATGAATACATTTCCGTCATCATCGATATCAATCTTAACACCTGTTTCCGAAACGATCTTGTTAATTGTTTCTCCGCCTTTGCCGATAACCTTTCCAATCTTTTCGGGTTCAATTTTTAAGGAGATAATCTTAGGTGCCCACTTTGAAAGCTCTTTTCTGGGCTCAGGGATTACTTCGAGCATTTTGCCAAGAATGTGAAGTCTGCCGAGTCTAGCCTGCTCTAATGCCTTAGTAAGGATCTCCTTATCTATTCCCTTAATCTTTATATCCATCTGAATGGCTGTGATACCGTCTTTTGTTCCGGCTACTTTAAAGTCCATGTCTCCAAAGAAATCTTCAAGTCCCTGGATATCTGACATAACGGCGATACGATTGTTTTCGTAGTCTTTAATGAGACCCATAGCGATTCCTGCTACAGGTGCCTTGATGGGAACGCCAGCGTCCATAAGTGCAAGACAGCTACCGCAAACAGAAGCCTGTGATGTCGAACCATTCGAACTTACTATTTCGCTAACTGTTCTAATAGCGTAAGGGAAATCCTCTTCTGAAGGAATAACTGGCTCTAAAGCGCGCTCAGCGAGTGCGCCGTGACCGATCTCTCTTCTGCCGGGAGCGCGAAGAGGTTTAGCTTCTCCGGTTGCATAACCCGGCATATTGTATTGGTGCATGTAGCGCTTTTTAACATCTTCTTCGTCAAGATTTTCAAGCGTCTGCGCATCACCTATTGTTCCGAGCGTACAGGTTGACATTGCCTGAGACTGGCCTCTTGTAAATACAGCCGAGCCGTGCACTCTGGGAAGAAGGCCTACTTCGCACCAGATAGGACGGATTTCATCAAGTTTTCTTCCGTCAGGGCGCTCGCCCTTGTTTATGATCTTATCCCTTACTTTTTCTTTTGTAAGGTAGTAAATTGCGTCTTTGATTTCTCTCTCTTTATCAGGGAAAATGTCTGCGAAGTGCTCAAGAATTACCTTTTCTGCGGCATCCTGGTTTGCCTGACGTTCGCTTCTATCGTAAGTTTTAAGCGCATCATCAAGAAGATTTCCTGCAAATTCTCTTACAGCAGCATCAATATCTTCAGGAACGTGATAATATTCCATTTCAAGTTTAGGCTTGCCAACTTTCGCAACAATTTCGTTAATAAAGGATACGATTCTCTTAATTTCTTCGTGAGCGAAAAGAATTCCGTTGAGCATTACTTCTTCGCTTACTTCGTTTGCTCCTGCTTCAACCATCATCACGGCGTCTGCAGTTCCTGCAACCGTAACGTGCATCTGGCTTTTTTCTCTTTGAGCTGAATCCGGGTTGATTACGTACTCTCCGTCCACATAACCTACTACAACGGCTCCCGTAGGACCGGCAAAAGGTATATCAGAAACGGATAAAGCGATTGAAGAGCCAACCATAGCCCAAACCTCGGGCGGAATATCCGGCTCAACAGATAGAGCTGTACAAACAACGGTAACGTCGTTAAACAGTCCCTTCGGGAAAAGCGGTCTAAGCGGACGATCTATAAGACGTGAAGTCAGAATAGCCTTGTCACTGCCTCTACCCTCTCTCCTTTTAAAGCTGCCTGGTATTTTACCCACAGCATACATTTTTTCTTCGAAATCTACACTAAGCGGGAAGAAATCCATTCCGGGACGCGGAGCATCTGACATACAAACGTTGGTCATTACTACTGTATCACCGCAACGCACGATGCAATGGCCGTTTGCCTGTTCGCCATACTTTCCGATCTCGACAGTTACTTCTCTTCCGCCGATTTCACTTTTGAAAATGTTTCCTAATTCCATTTTCTTTTTTTCTCCTATATCTATTTTGTATTTTTTTAAACCTAACATAAAAAAACAATATAGTTTAAGGGTCGCTTAAACTATATTGCATCAAATTATTTTCTTAAATCTAAGTCAGCAACTATCTTTCTGTATCTTTCTATATCCAAATTCTTCAAATATGTCAACAGGCTACGTCTCTGACCTACCATCTGAAGAAGTCCTCTACGTGAGTGATGATCCTTGTGATGAACCTTTAGATGCTCTGTGAGGTGGTTGATTCTCTCGGTAAGAAGTGCGATTTGCACTTCCGGGTTGCCGGTATCTCCTTCATGTGTGGCAAATTTTGCGATAATTTCTGCTTTCTTTTCTTTATCCATTTTTTTATCCTCCTATGGAATTTATTCGCCTTAGGCCTAAGTATCTGCGTGGAGAGCGCAAGAACTTGTGGCGCTAAGGTACCCCGTTAATATATCACTAAATATAATAGATGTAAAGAACTTTTTACCTCTACGGGTTTTTTTGGCTTTCTTTTAGCCCGTTTTTACTTGTTTTTTTCCATTATGCTCATATATGCAGGACGAATGATTCTGCTAGAACTTATAAGCTCTTCTATTCTGTGAGCGCTCCACCCGACGATTCTAGCCATAGCGAACATTGCGGTGTAAAGCTCCTTTGGAATGCCGAGCATTTCATACACAAAACCGCTGAAGAAGTCTATATTCGGACTGACGCCTTTAAAAATCTTGCGCTTCTTTGCAATTATAATCGGTGCGAGCTCTTCGATGTTTTGATATAACTGAAGATCTTCTATCCTGTTTTTTTCATATGCGAGTTCTTCAACGTACTTTTTAAAGACTCTTTCTCTGGGATCTGATAAGGAATATACCGCATGCCCCATTCCATAAATTAGTCCTTTTCGGTCAAACGCCTCTTTATCCAGAAGTTTTACAAGGTATGCGCTTATTTCATCCTTATCGTTAAAATCTTTGATGTTTTTACGGATATCCTCCATCATTTCCATTACTTTTATATTCGCTCCGCCGTGCTTAGGCCCTTTTAAAGAAGACATTGCCGCCGCTATAGTGGAATAAGTGTCGGACCCTGATGACGTCACCACTCTAGTTGTAATTGTGGAGTTGTTTCCGCCACCGTGCTCCATATGAAGAATAAGGGCCATATCCAGAACTTTGGCCTCGGTCAGAGTATACTGTTTATCCGGTCTTAGAAGCATTAAAAAGTTTTCTGCAGTAGAAAGCTCACTTGAAGGCCGGTGAATAATCATGGAGTCATCCTTTTCGTAATGACGATATGCATTGTAACCGTAAACCGCAAGAAGCGGGAAAACCGCTATAAGATGAATGCACTGCCTTAAAACGTTGGGCAGGCTTATATCTGTAGCGAGCTCGTCATATGAAGCCAGCGTCAAAATACTTCTTGTCATCGAATTCATTATATCCTCTGTCGAGGCCTTCATTATGACGTCGCGTATGAAATTGGTCGGCAGCGTCCGGGATTTTCCTATTACCTCGGAAAACTCTCTCAGTTCGTTCTTCTTCGGAAGTTTTCCCATCAAAAGAAGGTACGCAAATTTTTCAAATCCGTATTCCTGCTCTCCTATGGAAGAAATAAGTTCCTCTATTCTATATCCTCTGTACCACAACTCACCGTCACACGGCACCTTCTCGCCCCCGGAGATTTTCGATGAAACTATTTTGGATATTCCGGTTAACCCGGTCAGAACTCCAACGCCTTTATCGTTGCGCAGTCCGAGATTAACTCCGTATTCTTCATATAGCCTTGGAGATATTTTAGTGCTGTTTTTGCATAAGTCCGCCTGTTTTACGGCATATACGCTCAAAAAATCCGTACCCATTTATTTCTCCTCCTCTATTCTATCAAACTCTTCGGCTACCAATTCATCCAGTTTTTTCAGCATAGCAAACAGTTGAAGCATATTCTCGCAGCCGTATCTTTTTATTATGCGCTCAAAGTGTTGCCTTAAAATCTTTTCGTTTTTTAAAACTAGTTCTTTTCCGCTTGGTGTAATGGCTAAATAAGTTCCCTCGCTGCCGTCTCCGTCATGTGACCAAACGACAAGTCCCCTGTCTCTCAGTTCTTCTGACATTTGAGAGACTCTGCGCATAGGAAAGTTCATTTCCTCAGAAATATCTTTAAGATATACCCGTTCAGATTTCCCGCTGCCGGGCGCGGCTTTAACGCTCGAAATTCTTTTAAGTGCAATGAACTCATAGAAATTCATCTCCACAAGCAGTTTTCGGATTTGTTCTTTGTGTAGTTTGTACGCACTTAGTGCAAATTCTTTAAATTGTTCAAATAAATTGTTTTCCATATCGTTTAGTTCCTTGGGAATCTATTTAATCTTTTTCAAATAGTTATATGTTCCAATTTTTAACTGGCATCTAGATACAGTTCGTTTATGTTTTTACTTATAAGCGGCATTACTCTTTCTAATACATCGATGTCATTTTTTGAAATGCCTGAAAACAGTCTTTCGTATATGGCATCTCTTGTTATAACCACTTTATCCAGCATCATATGCCCTTTTTCGGTAATTACATATCTAACAAATCTATGATCGTTACATTCTTCTCCCTCTGCCAGATAACCATTTGCGCAAAGATGATTCAAAGCTAGAGATATATGTCCTTTATTCAAATGAAGATTGCGTTTAATATCGCTTGCAACATCTTGAGGGTGCTGGAACAGATAAAGCATGACCTCTACCTCAATAAGTTTAAGGTTGTATTCTCCGCAAATATCCTCGAAGATATGGTCAAGCATCTTTTTGAATATTCTTCCCATCAATATTTCTCTGAATTCCTTGTTTACATGCATAAATACGGCACCTTATTTATAAAAAATAGTTTAAATTTAAACTAATTTTAACATTTATTGCTACAAATTGTCAATATATGAGAAAAATGGCATGTTTTTAAACTAATATCGATAATAGAATTATACCTTGGTCAAATTAAAAAGGCCGGATGATGGGGACTTCCCAAAATTCACAGCCTTTACCATTTAATTAAATAAGTTCGTATTAACAATAGAGCTATCTTAAATATATATCGTGCATTTAATTCAGAAAAAACTCATTTATCATTCCAATGAAATCCGTAATCTTTCCTCCTTATCTTACAACGTGGCTCTCCTTCATTCCAGAATACTATGCCTTCAATATAGTTTTTCTCCAAATAATCTCGAAGCCCTTCAAATGTCCGAGGAGGATTAATAACTTTTACTCCGTGACGTTCAAGGATATCCTCTTTTAGATTATAAGGATTCGCCTGAAAATGAGGCCCAATTGCCTCGTATGTTCCGTCAGCTAACGCTTCCCCACCTGCGTTTTTATAAGCCTCGTAAAACCATATGTCTGCTTTGTTGACAGGATCTACTTTTACCCAATGGGGCCAATGCCCGGTGATAGGGTCAGGCTCACAACATGGAATAGAATCATTAGGAGCTTTTTTGCCTTGCTTGGCATCATATCTTTTATAAAACACACCTTCAATTATGGCTGTTGCGCTTCCATCTATTTTGACAGTTGCAATTCCCTCCCCGTTGATAACCCATTCCATTCCAGGAGTAACTTCTTCAGTTAATTTGAAGTCATTTTTACCGAAAAACTCTCTCACAAATAAGGTTGGTATTTTCTTCATCGTGTTTCATCCTATATTTTCAAATTTTTACCAAACATCCACTTCTTCACTTCCCAATACACCGCTTTTGTTGTCAAATGATGTTCTATAATTCCGTCTTTTTATTGATTTAATCGGTATTTTGCTCCATTATTTTTCTTAGTGATTTTCTTAGTAGTATTATCCATTTCTTTGGTCGTGCCTATAAATTCAATTCTATCCAACAGGAACAACAACCTTAATAATCTTTTCATCAACAATACATGGAATACTTCTCCATCAACCACTAAAAGGTCAAAATCAACTCCGTATGGGGTTTTCTTCTCAATGTCTATCCTATCATCAAATCCGTCGCGGCCTCTGAGACTGTCCAGCCATCTTTTAAATACGTCTCGAATACTAGATCTGTGTTCTTCATCAAGTTCTTTGCTACCGTCGTGGAAAGCTTGGATTTCTGCGTCAGATAGTTGAAGACTGCTTTCTTGTAGTTTTCTAAAGTCCTCGGTGTAAAGTCGTCGTATTTCCTGTCTTCCGCTTCCTGCTGAGCTATTCGCTCGTCCATCCGCTTGAGTTCTTCCGCTCTCTCCTTGTCCCTCTGCTCTATCAGATGATCTAACTTTTTCACTACTTCCTATTCCGTCTAGCTTTCCATTACTATATCGTATATTTTGTTTAAGTTCTCCTTTGAAAGAGGCACCTTTGATGAAGGCTTTATAATTTGGCGCATCTTCTCTATTGTAGACTGTGACAACGCCCTCGTCTTCTGTTGATATTTCTCCAAACTCTTGTATGAAAACATTTCTTTTTACTCCTTCTAATTCAGTCTCATTGTCTAGGTCTATTACAATAACCTTTTCAAATGATTTAA
>JAGCYK010000004.1 GCA_017960845.1 Clostridia bacterium
AAATCAATTGTAGAATATAATCTTTTGATGTTTTATGATTGTGTGAATAAAAGATAAGTGTCTCAGACATTTATACAAAAAAACTGCAATCTTATTTGCTTGCTTTTGATATTTTTATATGATAAAATGTATCGGCTACAAAAAAATAGGAGAAAAAATCGTGCCTAATATTAAATCAGCAGAAAAAAGAGTTGAAGTAATCGACAGAAAAACTCTTGAAAATCAGATGATTCGCACCAAGATGCGTAATATCATAAAGAAATTCAATAATTATATTGATACACTTAAAATAGAAGAAGCTGAAAAGCTCCTTCCTGAACTTATGTCCGTTGTTAACGAAACCGCTAGCAAGGGCGTTATTACAAAGAACAGCGCAAGCAACAAGATTTCTCGTTGCTCAGCTCGCCTTTCCGGAGTAAAGAGCGGTAAGATTACTGTTCATATCAAAAAGGACAATAAGACTATTGCAGCAGAAAAGGCTCAGGCAGCTAGAGCTAAAGCTGAGGCAGAGCGCGCAGAAACACTCAAGAAGATGCAGGAACGTGCTGCAGCAAAAGAAGCAGAAAAAGCAGCTAAACTTGAGGCTGAAAAAGCAGCTAAGCTTCAAAAGAAATCAAAGAAAGCTTAATCTAGCTATTACCTACTATGTTTTAAAAAGAGTCGCTATCATTAGTAAGCGGCTCTTTTCTTTTCGCACAAAAAAACTGATACCCACCAAAAAGCGGCAAAATATCAGTTCTTTTTTTATTTAGCATTATTTTTCGAATTCTTCGTAAATAGCTCTTGAGGCTTTTTCATAGTCACTGTTTTCAACGGCAATGATAATGTTCATCTCGCTAGAGCCCTGATCAATCATTCGAATATTCACTTTAGCATCGGATAGACACTTGAATACTCTAGTTGCGGTTCCCATGCTTCTGCTCATTCCGTGTCCAACGACAGCAAGCAATGCTAGATTCCTCGTAACCTCTATATGGTTTGGCTGAGCCTCACTAATTATATCGTCGATTGCCGCCTGAATGGAAGTCTCGTTCGTGCTTACCGGGTCTATTATAAGGGTAAGCGTATCTATTCCGGTAGGCATATGTTCAAGCGAAATGTGATGGCGGTACAATATGTCTAAAAGCATTTTACAAAAGCCCACTTCTCCGTTCATCATCTGACGCTCAATGTATATACCAATGAAATCCTTCTTTCCCGCTATTCCGGTTACGATTCTTTTTGCTCTTCTATATTTTCCGGAAATAAGTCCTTCAACTGGAACTATCATGGTTCCAGGAGCTGAAGGCGCAAAAGTATTGCGTATATTTATAGGAATGCCAGCTTCTCTAACCGGGAAAACGGATTCGGGATGGAGCACGCTAGCACCCATATACGAAAGCTCTCTAAGCTCTCTAAACGTAAGCATATCTATAACTCTAGAGTCCTCTACGATTCTAGGATCACAAACTAGAAATCCGTTAACATCCGTCCAGTTTTCATAAATTGAAGCATTAATTGCTCTAGCTATTATCGCTCCGGAAACATCCGAACCGCCTCTTGAAAAGGTCTTAATGTAGTTTTTATCGTTTGAACCATAAAAACCGGGGATAACTACATCCGATAAATTATAAAGCGCATTAGAAGCAAGCTCATTAGTTAGCTCTGCATCAAACGCTCCTTTTTCATCAAACTTTATTATCGAAGCGGCATCAAAGAAGTTGTAGCCAATGTACTCGGCAAGCACCTTAGCAGAAAGATACTCTCCGCGGCTAATTACATAGTCATAGCTCGCTCCTTCAAGCGCACTTTCATATATCTCTTTATAATCGCTGCTTAGGTCTAAGTTAAGCCCGAGTCCGGCTATAATGTCTTCAAAACGATTTTTTACTTTTTCAAAAACTGCTTTTTTATCTGCTTCAAGCGCACCATAAAAGTTGATTAAGAGGTCCGTTACTTTAACATCGCCTTTTGCTCTTTTTCCGGGTGCTGAAACCACCACATATTTTGCATCGGGGTCGGATTTAACTATATCCGCAACTTTCGCAATGCTGTCGGCGTTTGCCATTGACGTTCCGCCGAATTTTAAAACCTTCGCCATATTGTCTAATTCCCTTCGTCTATTTTATTGTCTTTTCTCTAAATCTCTGCTTTCAAGATAATATCTTTTCTCGTTTGCTTCCCCTAAAGAAAACGTCTTTTTGGGAAGAACGCCTTCCCTATCTACGAGCCCGAAGAACTCGCTTTTTTCTAGCGCCGGCATAACTATTCCGCTTGCTCCATTTTTACAAATGGCTTTTAGGCTTTCTTCTCCGTGAATATAATCCACTTTATAGCCATATTTTTCGGATAATGAGTCAAGTAGCGCCGTTACTTTTCTAAATGCTTCAACAGGGTCTTTTGGCAGTTTAATCTCTATTTCCTTTTCTCCGGAAAAGGCCTTAGCAGGAATTCCTTCGCTGAGCTCTTTTTTAAGCACATCTTCTAGCCTGTCACTAAAGATTACCCGGTGAATGGGTTCAAATGTAAGCCCTTCGTCATATATGCTTATAATCTCAACCAATGCATATCTTGCTCTTAAAGCCCTATAGTCATTACTACGCTTAAGTTCCTGGTAATAAGCTTTAGCGCTAGCAAGCGAATGATTCCCGTCTCCTACTAGAATGAACGGCTTGCCAAGCTTAACCGCATCGCTTTGTATATCGCTTAAACATTTAAAAAGAGCAGTGGTATTAATTATCTTCTTTCCCTCTATGTGACCGCCGCCGCAGTTTAAATCGAATGAGTAGAGAGTTTCGGTTTCGCCAATAGCCCTGCTAAGCGGATGATCTTTATCATCTATAAGGCAAAGCACGTGCGGCAAGTCAAGACGGGATGCGCTCTTAACTTTCATTCTAGGCGGAATTCTTTCGGGCACAGTTCTTTCGGTCGCACGGATAAGCGCTTTATCTTTTGCTTCGTAGCTATAGCACTCTAGGTCTATTTTAGCAACGAGTCCGGTTCTAACCTTTTTACCTACCTGTCTTTTTACAATTACGGCGTCTGCGCTTTCAACCAGAATATTTTTTACGTAACTTTCAGAATTCTTTCTAATCTCAGCTTTCTTTTCGTCTATTTGGTCGAGCCAACATTCAGGACAAATTAGACAAAGAGTAGATGGGGATTCCCCGACCCACTCTTTAAGTTGCATCCAATATTCCGGCTCCGATGTATATTGATCGCACGCAACCACTGCCCATTTAGTCAAGTCCATTCCTTTTTTGGGAAGCAGTATCTCGCCGAAGCTTACAGCGTTCATATTATTTCTTTATCTTCCTTTTCTTCTTTTTCGCACCGTCGGCCTTAGGTCCGTAAATCTGTTCAATTTCCTCTTTAAGCATTACAGAGTCCACATAACGCTCAAGCACTCCGGCTTTAGCTATAGAGATAACTCCGCTTTCCTCACTACAAACAATTACGGTTACGTCATACTCTTCGCTCATTCCAAGCGCAGCGCGGTGTCTGGTTCCAAGTTCTTTAGGAATCGACTGGCTCTGAGAAAGTGGTAAAAAGCATCCGGCAGCTATAATCTTATTCAAACGAATAAATACAGCTCCGTCATGAAGATTGGCTTTTTTATTGAATAAGCACTCTAAGAGCAGCTGAGACAAATCCGAGTTAAGCGCTGTTCCGCTGTCAACGATATGCTCAGGAAGACTTTGATTTGCAAGCACTATAATAGCACCGACATTGTTCTTTGACATATTGAGAACCGCTTTAACTATATCATCGCAAGCTGCGTGAAGTTCTTCTTCGGTAATATCACTGTCGGCATTTCCGATATCAAATTTCGAATGTTTGCTGATTCGAATAAGAGATCTCTTCATTTCGGGCGAGAACATAACAACGAAAGATATAACCGCAAGAACAAGCGCCTGTGACATTACCCTACCCATTACAGGGAATTCAAGAAGTGTACTTGAAAGAATAATGCCGGCAAGAGTGAATATAACAAGAATCTTTGCTATTGTGTTGATTCCGGTTCTGTTGAGTAGTCTCAGCACGAAATAAATAACGATTATAATGAGAAGTATATCTACAACACTTATTATAATCCCGGAGATTGAATTGAATTCAGCAAAAACATTCAGATAGAATCTCTCATACAAAGGCTTGGTCTCATCAACAGTCTCGTTGACGCCCAGTCCTACCGTAAGAATCCATACAAGCGCCCCGAAAAATACCGAAATAACCTTGTAGGGAATGTACTCAGTAAACAAAGATTTGAAAAATCCGCCTTTATGCGCTTTGCTGATAACTATGTCGTTTTCTTTCTCCATCCTCTTTATTATAAACGTACGACTCATATTTTTCAATCACTTTTTGCCAAAGTAATCCTTTTTTTGTTGAAAGAATAACAAAAAAACCGGACAAAACCTTTGGTGTGACCCCAATTAAGGTTGCCAAACTTAATAATTGTAATTGCAGGAACTAAGTATGGATATAAAAGAGAAGCTGATGTTTTAGTTATCCCTATTGGATGATTAAAAGATTAGGATCTCGAAGCTACTGACTATTAGTTTTTAAAAAAGTCTTCAAACGGATTTTCCGGCTCTCCGCTGCCGCTACCATCCCCTTTAGAAAAGTCCTGACCTCCATCACTAGGCCCGCCAAAGCCATCCCCAAAGACGTCTTCCCTTTTTTCATTTTTAGGCATCGGGTTGAAAGGATGTCTTTTTTCTATTACTTTCGTAAGGAAAGCTACGAGGAAAATAAGTGCGGATATCAGCACTCCGACTGTAATGTTCAGCCAAAGTGTACTAGATAGATATACATAGCTAGGCTTGTTTAAAAAACTCTCTTCACATGCGCTAACCATTTCTTCATCAAAAGCAGCTTTAGTTAAAAGCGAGGACACTATATCCATTTGCTTTAGATAGTTCTCGTTATATTTTTGAAGCTGCTTATAACTATCAGATGAGGTCGCGGAGATGTTTTCATGCGAATCACTCTCTTTTGAACTGAAAAAGAATGGATTACGCTCAGCACCGCTGGTTATAGAGCAGATATTGCAACTATCAAAGAAAGTGGCCGAGTCATTGTTTAGAGGCGCAGGCAAATACGGGAGAGCTTCGCTTGTCTGCGCATATTTTATAGTGCCGGCTTTTTGCTCACTTATGCAGCTGCCCATTCCGCCTTCGTCAGCAATTTTGTTTATATAATCCCCATGTATAGTTGATACTTCATCGCAGTAATAATACAAATTATCTCCACCGAGCTGGCTTACATTAAAAGCAATCAGTATGTCTTCTAAGGCAATCGACTGGCTATATTTGTATGAGCCATACTCAGATAGTGCGCCGAGTCCGTAAAATACAATATCTACATTTGCCTTTAAGTTATCTCTATCAGCGCAAATTCTCCTAGCAAGATCAAGTAGAATAGCCACGCTCATTCCTGACTCCATAGCACCTTCCGCTTTAGTTCCGGTTATATAATATGACGCGCCTCTATTAGCACTGTAAAAAGGAAATAGTCCGGAATTTGATTGAACGGCTTCTACGGTCTCATATGAGTTGTCGTAATATGCACCGAAAATCATTTTTTTGTTGCTAGCTGAAGGCGAAGTAGCGCTAATTGACAGAACTACGTTTTGGGAAGTGAATTCGTCTCCGTAACTTGTTGTTGCGACGAATTCTTTTATTACAGCCACTTCACTGCCGGCATATTCGTTTAATTTTGAGCAAATGTATCTTGCGGCTTCCTTTTCCCCGTCTAAGTCATCTTTGCCGCTCAGCTTAGTCTGAGACGTTCTATTTCCACCATTGACAGCAAGAAAGTCTTTTAGTTCGCTGTCTAGTAGTTCTTGCCTGGTCGCATCTGAAGCAAATGAAGAGTAATCCGATTTGCTCTGGGATGAACACGATGAAAGCAGCAATAAGCTAAATAGCGAAAGGATTAATATGGATACAATTATTATCTTTTTAATCATAGCTGCATCACCCATCCCACTATTTCTATTACTGCCAAAATGAGGTTAATAAGGAGATAAACCCTGGCAATGGTAAACATAGCCCTTCCCCAAATATGCGGAGGAACGCAGTGCTTTAAGGTAAAGACCAAATATAAAACCATAAAGGCGGTTAAAATAACAAATCTTATGACAACCGAGTAAAGCAGAACCGTAAACGGAAGCCAGAAACATATGAGACTAACTGCACCGCTTATAGTCAAGCCCAGTCCGTAAAAGACTCTAAATAGATAGCGCATCGTAGTAAGGTCCAGTTTAAACATAAACATTGACCTCAAAGTGATGTTAGCCAGCATTTCCGTGACAATGAAAGGAATAAGTCCTGCAAGAAGGAAAGCGACAAGTTCGTTTCCAAAAACTGCCATAACGGACTCAGAGGCTACTATAGAAGATGCAACTGAAGCAACGGTCAGTCTCATCGGCATCCAGTAAGCAAAACAATACGCAAAAAATTCCAGGATAGTTATTAGTGCTTCTGGAACCTTTCTAGAGAGCAGTAATTTTGTAATACCTCTCTTTGTTTCGGGATTATTTGCGTTACTATTTATAGTTGTTTCTTCCATTTCTTTACAATGCGTTTATTGCGCCTATTACTAGCATCTCTCCACTGCATTGCAGAGGAATTCCGCCATTTTTGGACGCTTCGTCATAGTCCGCCAAAAACTCGAGTATTCTTCTTAGAGACTCCGTCGACATTTTTCTTGCCGAAGCGCGGACCTTACTTACCATATATGGTTTAATTTGAAGATATGCAGCAAGCTGTTCGTCAGATCTAGTAACCGAAGCATAGAACAGCCTTCTAAAATGTCCATAGATTGCTCCGAATGCCATGATTTTGGTATCCGGCCTGCCATCATCCATTCCTTTATATATTCTTATAGCCTCTGTCGTGTTTTTTGCTGCTATTTCGTCAGATAGCTTCCAAACAGAAAACTCTATATCCGGGGTGACATATTTTGTGATGTCTGCCTTTGTAATAATTCCCCCTACCTTTAAAGATGCAAGCTTTCTTATTTCTCCCTGCATTCTGAACATATCTTGTTTGCAGTAATCCGAAAGCAGAATTCCGGCATCTTCTTCTAAAGAAGCATTGTAGCTTTTTGCTTCGTAGGCTAGCCATATAAGGAGATCTTTTCCGGTTAAAGGATTGCACTCGATGGTTTTTACGCCTGCTGAAGCAGTGCTATCAGCTTTCTTGTTTGTTAGCGATGCGTCTTCTCTTATTATTAGCACGCTCTCGCTAGATGGATTTGAAATATAACTGCTAAGCGGCGAGTAGCTTTTTAGGCCTTCAATCACAACGACACGGTAGTCATCGCCGAAAGGCATTGTGTCTAGCGTTTCAAGAGCCTCATTTACTTCAGATGCTGCAAAAGAAGAGAAATTTAGGTCCGGATAATTCTTAACTATAGTCTTTATTCTGGCTATAGCCATATTTTTAACGAACTCGTCGCTTCCGGTTAGGATATATACCGGGCTTATCTCTCCGCCGTTTATTTCATTTTTTAATTCTTTTATGTTCATTTAGATGATTATACACTTTAGCCCGTTAAATTGACAAGATTGTTTTATTCTTTTTTGTTTGCCATAAAGCCGGGTAAATCATGCTACGTATATATAATAATCAGCGCACTTAAACTATAAAAAAAAGTTTTATTAAAAATAGATTAAAATACGCATCAAATTGTTTTATGCTCGCACAAAAAAATAGCCATCTTTGCTAAATTTATGGCGCTTTTCCTATAAATCCGTTGTCTTAAGTATTAAACAAGTGCCACAAAATCAATGTTATTTTTGCTTTGTGACACTTTCATATATATTTTGGTAAATTTTATAATAAACACCCACTAAATTATGGAGCCAAAAAAGTCAGCTATATCTGCATACACCTCATCTCTATTTGTTTCATTTAATATTTCGTGCCGAGCGCCTTC
>JAGCYK010000073.1 GCA_017960845.1 Clostridia bacterium
AGCAATAAAGCCTTATGTAGCAAAAGCTACCTAGTAGTACTATCTTTTAAGCCGGGCAAAAGAAAAGCTCCCCTACTTTATTATGCTTTTAAAGAAAGAGGAGCAATTGTTTTTTCAATATTTATCCGAAAATTTTGTCTAAATCCGCCTCTGCTGCAGCAAAAAGAGTTTTATTCTCTTTTTCTCCGGCCGAAGCAGTCATATAGAACTTGCAAAGTGGCTCAGTTCCGCTAGGACGAATAATGATTGACAGGCCATTGTCCGTCTCATAAGAAAGAACATTAGATTTTGGAATCGGCTGCTCATTTTGATTCATATAGTCAATGAACTTAACTATTGTGCCACCAGCAAGCTTTTTAAGCGGTTTTTTTCTAAGATTAGCTAAAATCTCCTGCATTTTTGCTGCGCCGGTTACGCCCTCAAATGCCTTTGAAATATTCTTGTTTTCATATTTTCCATAGATTTTGTGAAGCTCAGCAAGCTGGTCAACAAGTGTTTTGCCCTGCTTAAGGTATACAGATGTCATTTCACAAATGAGCATCGAAGCTACTACTGCATCCTTGTCTCTTGCATGTCCACCAGCAAGATAGCCGTAACTTTCTTCAAATCCTAGAATAAACCTATCTAATTCTCCATCGGCATCAAGTTTATTCATTTGATCGCCTATCCACTTGAATCCGGTAAGGACTTTTCTTGTCTCTATGTTAAATCTATCTGCAATTTTTTCTGCCATAGGCGTTGAAACTATAGTCGTAACTATTATGCCGTTTTGAGGAAGATTCCATCTTACATGTTTTGTTCCGAGAATGTAGTCTGCTAGAAGCACTCCCATCTCGTTTCCAGTAATAAGGACGAAATCTCCGCGATGCTTAACGGCCGCGCCCACTCTATCACAGTCAGGATCCGTAGCAAGAACTATGTCTGCATCTATTTCCTTTGCTATTTTAAGCGCAAGTTTGAGTGCTTCCGGTTTTTCGGGATTGGGATACGGGCATGTAGTAAAGTTTCCGTTAGGTTTAGCCTGCTCCGGAACAATGGTAATGTCGTCAAAGCCGCGCTCGTAGAGAACGCTTGGCACTAGTTTGTAACCGGCACCATTAAGTGGTGTATAAACAATCTTAAGCTTTTCAACGTCGTTCAAGCTCTGGGCTTCAACACTATTTAAAAACGAACCATACACCCAGGATTCCATTACATTAATAAGGTCCTGCTTAATATATACTTTGTCGTCTTTGGGTTTAACCTCAAACGGGTCTACCTTTTCAACATATGAGACAACTTCATATGCCTCGTCATCTAGAATCTGGCATCCGGTTGAATTGTAAAGCTTATATCCGTTATATTTTTTAGGATTATGGCTGGCTGTTACCATTACACCCATTCCACAGTTAAGTTTTCTTACTGCAAACGAAAGGAACGGTGTGGGCGAAACATCAGCAACTATGTATACCTTTATTCCGTGAGAAGCAAATACGGCAGCTGCGGTATGAGCAAACAGTTTTGAATTAATTCTGCTGTCATAGCTGATTGCTGCGGACTCAAGTCCTTTATCTACCATATACCTGGAAACGCCTTCAGTAACCTTTCTAATGTTGTAAATATTTAAGCAATTTGTGCCTACTCCGAGTACTCCTCTCATGCCTCCGGTTCCGAATTCGAGATCCTTGTAGAAAGCATTTTCTATCGCCTCGGTATTACCTTCCATCTTTTCAAGTTCTTCTTTTAAGACTTTATCGGTTACCTTTTCTTTCCATTCATTGTATTTTTCTATATAACCCATAAAAAATAACTCCTATGCAATTGCATTTTAAGATATTTCCCTTTCGTTTTTACCCTTAAGCAAGAGTATATATAAAGACTAGTAATAGTGTCAAACAAAAGCAGCGTCACTACTACTTTTATGCAATTATGTATTGCGATCTGATTCCCAGGATGCAGGACATGTTCTATTGTTTTTGAACCACTCCCACTCCTTAAGCACTCTGCTGTCTCCGCTTCCGCAACATACGACTATACCTGCGCTGTCAAACGAAATGACAATGTTTCCGTTCATTGACTCAAACGTGCCATTATCGTAATCAATGCAAAGCGTGGTGACATAAACCTTGTCCGTATACGGAGCAACGTTATTTATAAATTCCTGCGTCGGAAATTGATTTGCATTTGTTTTTGTGTACTCTGGACTTCCACAGCAACAGCATACGCATACTATTTTTGGCTGAATGACTTGCATCAATTCCGGACACGACGATGTCTTTGACCCATGATGTCCAGCTTTATATACGTCTATCTTGGGAATACTATTCTTAGCGATGAGATCTTTTTCTCCATCTTTTTCAAGGTCACCGGTAAATAGATAGTTGTGGCTGTTGTATGTGAACAATGTACAAACGGAGTGATTGTTTTCTGTTGATGATTTTTGGTAATAAAATTTCTGGTCAAGGATTGTCATCGTAGCAACTCCGCCCAGGTTGAAAGTATAATTGTTATTTTCGCGGCACTCCTTTGCCGTATAGTGAGTGGCTCCTTTATTTATTGCAGCCTGACGCTCGAGCAAATAATTACCATACATAGTTTTTTTGCCATTCTTTTCTTCCACTTGATTGGTTTGAGCAAAGTCTATAATAGTGCCGCATTTGTATAAATCAAAAATGCTTCCGTTTATGGCCGAGAATCCAGCATAGTGGTCTTCATGTGCGTGCGTTACTATTACATATTCAAGCTTACCATCAGTAACATACTGATCGATATACTCGCTTATTGTCGAAACGCTACTAGTCCTAGAGCCCGCATCTATAAGGATGTCGCAGTCACCTGCTTTTATGTATGTGCAATCGCCCGCAAATTTATTGCCAAGCTCTAAAAAATGCACCATAAAGTCACTGTGAACAATATCTGCGCTAGAACGAGCGCTATCTTTAACTGTTAGGGATGGATTCGGATCCGTAGAATAGCTGAGAGAATCGTACATTCCATATCCGAATGCACCTACCGCAGCGCCTATAACCAAAGCGCCTAAAGCAAATAGAATAGTAACACTTAATGATAATTTACGCATTTGCATTCTCCTCCGCTCTTCCATCATCTTCTGAAGACGACACCGTAAAAGTTCTTACTCTTATAATGGGGCCGTTTGGAGCATCTTCGCCGAATTTAAAGAAATCAACTGAATACTTTATGTAGTATGTTCCTTCAACCGTTCCCGGAATGATATAATCCCCAGAAGCGTTCTTGCTTAAATTTGTTTCAACGGTAAGTTTATCTGAAATATCAAATCCAAAACAAACCACTTCAATGCCCTCTTCTTTATATATGTAATCGGAAGAAGACACATCATAGCTATATAGACTATTGCCTTTAAGCACAAAACGATCGTTTTTGGACAGCACAAAACCAACGATTACTCCAACTACTATTCCTAAAACAGCAAAAATAGCTACCACCACTTTAGTAATTGGGTGCAGCTTTTTTACAACTGAGGATACCGTTTTAGATGTGCTTTTTGAACTCGAAGTGGTTTTTTTACTTGAAATACTCTTTTTTGATGATTTCTTTTTTGTAGCCATCTATCTCCCTCCTAGACGAAGTACTATATTATAATTTTACACAATATATAGTAGTTCAGTCAAGGAGCAATATACTATATGGCGCATTGATGATAAAATCTTTTTCAATTGTTTTATATTGTCATTTTTAACAATAATCCTAATATTTTTACATCGTATTACATATTTCCTGAGTTTGGAATCATACCTTATTGTAAAAGAAAAAGAAATACCTTTATAATAAAAATTTAAAA
>JAGCYK010000074.1 GCA_017960845.1 Clostridia bacterium
ATGCTCCTTATTTCACTAAGCTCAAGTATTATAGAGAGTAAGTGCGGACTTCACTGGGCAATAGGATCGATGATAGTCGGGGCAGCTATTGGACTAGCGAGTTGCTTTGCTCACCCGGGCATAATGATAGTAGCAGGAGTTGTTTTTTATCCACATGCGCTTGCGTGCTGTTTTTTAAAGAAACTCGATTATTCTAGCGTCAAAGGCGCAGTTATTAGGATTGTAACTATGGCCGTGATTGGGTCACTTGCAGTACTTCTTTTGTTCGTTTTAGCAGAAGCTGTTGCCGATTTTATAAATCTTGAGTATATTATAGAGAGAATGGACATAGTCCTAGCATATATTCTTTTGAATGTAATAGCAGTGGTCGGGTTCATTGTAATAGACCTAATGTTTTATAGAGCGGTTAAAGCGATAGTTAATAAAATATAGGAAGGCACATGGTAATAGACGAAGTTAAATTGTATAATTATCGTAATTACGGCGAACTTAACTTAAAGCTAGGTGAGCATGCCAATATTTTCATAGGAAAAAACGCACAAGGTAAAACGAACCTTCTAGAAGGAATATATCTTTCCTCGGTCGGGCGCAGCGCCCGGACCCCAAGGTGGCAGGAACTGATTAAATGGGGTGAAAAAGAAGGCAGTACGTTTGTTAGCATAAGAAAAGCGTTCGGGCAGGACTCTGTAAGAGTAAAATTATCAGACGCTAAGCGCGTTGAAATAAACGGACTCCCAATTTCGAAAATAGGCGAGATGATGGGCGTGCTGAAAACGGTTTACTTCTCTCCGGATGAATTAAAGATTGTTAAGGACGGGCCAGGGGAAAGGCGCAGATTTATGGATATAGCCTTGTGCCAGCTCTCAACAACATATTTTTATGTCCTGACAAGATACAACACGATACTATCGCATAGAAATAAATTATTAAAGAACTCTCCATCTGACGAGGCCATCGAGATATGGGACTACCAGCTTGCTAAAGAAGGCGCTAAAATAGTGCGTACTAGACGCGCATTCATTTCAAGACTTCTTCCACTTGCTAAAGAAATACATTTAGACGTAGCGGGCGAGGACCTGGATATTGTTTACGAAGGGCTTGACGGAACAACTACCGCCGAGTGCGAAAACGTATTTTTAGAAGCGCTCGCTAGAAGCAGGGAGCGGGATAAGGCTTTCGCGGTAACTCACCAGGGAGTCCACAGGGATGATATAAAAATAAGTGCGGACGGAATAGACCTTAGAAGCTTTGGTTCGCAGGGCCAGCAAAGAAGTGCAGCACTCTCTTTAAAACTGGCGGAAATGGAACTGCTGAAAGAAGAGAGCGGTGAGTACCCGGTGCTCTTGCTAGATGACGTATTAAGCGAGCTGGATTCTAGCAGGCAAACAAAACTGCTTGAGCACATTAAGAGTTATCAGACAATAATTACCGGAACGAGCTTAGCTGAAGATGTCAGAGAGCAAATTGGAAAGTTCGACGAATTTTTAGTTAATAGCGGAACCGTAAAAAGAATAGGAGCAGAATAATGAAAGATGGATTTTTAAAAATAGCCGGATGTTCTCCGGAAATTGTGCCAGCTTGTCCCAGCAAAAATGCCGACATTATTATTAACCATATAATTGAAGCAGAGAAGTGCGGAGCAAAGATAATAGTCTTTCCAGAGCTGATTACCACAGGCGTTAGCATAGGCGACCTTCTTGCAAGTGAGGATATGCTTAAAAAATCCGATGAAGCTCTTCTTAAGATTTCTAAAGCTACCGCAGGGCTGGATATTGTTGCCGTAATCGGCACTCCTTTTGAAAAGGACGCCTGCGTTTACAGCGGAGCCGCAGTTGTTAGCGGTGGCAAGATTTTAGGAATAACCGCAAAAAAATACTTTTCGAAATATAATGCGCCTTATCCTAATAGAGCGCTCTCGTCATGGAGCGGCGCTTCTACTCGCTTAGATAGATTTGACTGCTTAGCAGGAACGAATCTTATTTTTGCCGAAAAGAGCGGGCTTGTTTCGTTTGCGCCTATTGTCGGTGAGGATTTATTTTCAGTTAGCCCTGTGGCCGCTAATCACTGCTTAGCAGGAGCGCTTTTAATAACTGGTTGCTTAGGCTACGGAGAACTGGCAGGCAGTGCAGATAAATTTAGAGCATTCACAAAGGCTGAGTCGAATAGGCTTTTAGCCGGTTTTGCGCTTTCTTTCCCGGGCGTAGGAGAGTCTACCTCGGACATAACATACGGAGGAAGAACAATAATTGCTGAAAGCGGAGAAATTCTAGCTGAAGGTCCGGCAAATAGTAGCGCAATAGTGTATTCGGAGATTGATGTACAATTCCTAAGAAAAGAAAGGAACAGCAGTCCGTATTTTACCGGCTCCTTAGAAAATTACGAATATATCTGTTTTGACTTAAAAAAAAACGAAACAGTCCTAACTAGAACTATTAAAAGATATCCTTTTATCCCGACCGGTGACGATGAACTGAAAAAAAGATGCGAAGATATCCTTTCTATTCAGTCGGCAGGCCTAGTAGGAAGAATGAAAAAGGCTAGAATAAACAAATGCATTCTTGGCATAAGCGGAGGGCTTGACAGCACCTTAGCGCTTTTAGTTATGGTAAGAGCTGTTGATGCGCTTGCTTTAAGCAGAAAAAATGTTATCGCCGTTACTATGCCTTGCTATGGAACGACTTCTCGTACGCGCTCAAATGCAGAGATTCTTTGCGAAATGCTTGGAGTCGATTTTAGAGTTATAGATATTAAAAGAGCGGTAAGTGAGCATCTTAAAGACATAGGCCACGACGGCGTAACTGCAGATGTTACTTTTGAAAATGCCCAGGCTAGAGAGCGCACGCAGATACTATTTGACCTTGGTAATATTGAGAACGCTCTAGTCATCGGAACGGGAGATCTATCAGAAGCCGCGCTTGGCTGGTGCACATATAACGGAGACAATATGTCTTCATACGGAGTCAATTCAACTCTTCCTAAGACGCTTATACGAAAACTTGTCGCTTACGAAGCCACTAGGATACCGCAGCTAAAAAGCGTATTAGCCGATATTATAGCCACTCCAGTTAGCCCGGAGCTTATTCCTTCAAATAATGATAAAGTGGTTCAATCCACTGAAAATATAATCGGGCCGTACGAACTTCACGATTTCTTTATATATAACTATATAAGGAGGGGAGCGGGGCGAGCTAAGCTGTTGCGCCTTGCTAGGCAGGCTTTTCCCGATTACGACAAAAAAGAAATCGAGCATTGGCTCGACGTATTCCTAAAAAGATTGTTCGGGAATGCATTCAAAAGGGTAGTATCGCCTGACGGCGTTCGAACGGGAAGCGTTGGGCTTTCGACGAGGTCTGATCTTATCGTTCCATCAGATACAAAACTCCCTGATTAAAATAATAACCCTCCAGTCAGTTTTAACTGGAGGGTTTAATCTATCAATATAATTTAAAAGGTTCTGCCAATATCCGATTCAAAAACAAAGCCAACTGTGCCCGGACCCGTATGACTTCCTATAACAGGGCCAATCCAATGGATTTCTGTTTTCAGTCCAGTTTCTTTTTCAAGCATTTCCGCAGCTTCTTCTGCCGTTTTTAATGCATCCGCGTGGGCGATTAATATCTTTGTGGCATTTTTGCTAACTGAGTTTTTAATATCATGAACGACAATCTTTAGAGCCTTTTTCATTCCTAAGGCTTTTTTATGCAAATCCAGTTTGCCGGCATTATCAAAAACCACAATTGGTTTTATATTAAGCGCCATAGCAAGGCGAGCTTTTGCCGGGCTGATTCTACCTCCGTGCATTAGACATTTTAGGTCGTCTACTACGATATATACACGGATAGTTTTTGCATACTCTCTTAAAACATCTGCGGCTTCTGATACTTCGGCGCCGGAATCTCTTAACAAAACCGCTTTCTCATAGAGAGGAATAGATGCCGTTGTTGCGCCTAGAGTATCTATAACATGAACCTTTGCCTGGGGGTACTTTTGCATGAACGCTGCGGCGCCGCTGCAAGCGGATTCATATGTTTCAGATAAGCCACTTGATAACGATAAATGCAAAATGTCCGTTTTGAGCTCTAGGTATATCTTTTCAAAGAACTGTTCATGGTCAAAAGGCGAGATTTGACTGGTAGAAGGAATCTCTGAGGAAGTGCGCATTGCACTATAAAAATCTAAGTAATCCTTGTCCGCGTTAAACTCGTCGGCATATTCCTTGCCTTTGACGCGAAATGTCAGAGGGATGTACCGGCAACTATCTGCAAGGATTTTTCCTCTAAAGATATCTATTGATGTGTCAGTGGTAATAGTGAACATATTTTCAAAAACATTATAATATGCCATAAAGAATTTAAGCAAGAGATAAATGTATAAAAATATAATCAGGTGCTTTTGACAAAAGATGGTGCATTTTTCTAGTGTGTATTGACAAAATAGACTTTTTTGATATAATAGGTTTAATTAAATAGGAGGGAATATACATGAAAAAATTTAGAATTCTCGCTGTGTCTATATTGTCACTGATGATGGTTCTAGCTTGCTTTGCGCTCCCCGGATGTTTTGAACCGGAGCCTGAGCCCGAGCCCGAGCCTCCTGTGAAATATACGGTGACGTTTAACTTGAACTATTCAGGAGCACCGGCTGCGACAACAGCGCAAGTAGAAAGTGGATCGAAGGCACAAAAGCCCGCTGATCCTACAAGAAGCGGATACACATTTGACGGATGGTTTGATAATGCAAACGGAACAGGAACTGCTTTTGATTTCAATACAGCAATTACGGCAAATAAGACGTTGTATGCTAAATGGACTCAACAGACATTTACTGTAACGTTCAATCTTAACTATACTGGAGCTCCTGCAGCAACAACCCAGCAAGTAGCAAGTGGCGGAACGGTACAAAAGCCTACAGATCCTTCAAGAACTGGCTACACATTCAATGGTTGGTTTAGAGCAGCAAGCGGAGGAACGGCAGTAACGTTCCCGCTCACGATAACAGCGGCTACAACACTTTATGCTCAGTGGACTCAGCAAGGAACAGATCCTAGCCCGACAGATCCTAGTCCTTCAGTTACGCCTACAAAAGACGAAAACTGGACTAAATATGATCTTTATGCACATGCTGCCCCTGCAAGTGCTGAGTTCCCTGCATATGTTACTGCGGTAGCTGGCACAGGTGGAGCATTATCGGCACCTACTAACCGCACAAATGCAGCAGGATATTATCCTGTTGGAAATACGAATAAAAACAACGGAGCGACCTTAACTTATACTTTAAACGCTACTGCAGCCTGCGAGGTTGGTGTTTATGTTGAGCTTTGCAATAAAACTGAAGCGAATAGCTCTACATTTGAAAAGGTATTTGAAGTTACTGTTAACGGTACTAAGCTTAACTGCACAGCTCCTCTCCCTACAGGTTCACAAGATTGGGTAGCGTCCAACGTGTTTACATTTGTAGGTTATGCTAATTTTACTTCGGGCACAAATACTGTTGTTATAAAGGTAATTCAGGATGCTTCAACAAACTATGGTTACAACTTCTATGGATTCCGCTTCACAGCACAGACCGCTGTAATCACTGGAAAAGCTCCTGCATAATGTAATCTATTAGGTTATATTATTCTTAAAAAAGAAGAATGGATTTAGGTCTTTAAAAGGCTTAAGTCCATTTTTTGTTCATTGCTTTTAACATATTGTTTTTTCTTCGTCTAAAGATTCTGGCGTTTATTTTCTAAACTAGTGAATTCGTGCTGTAAAAACGACAACTTATTCTATAAATATGTACATAGGTAAGTTTCAATAGTATAATAAACGTTAATAATAAACCGAATGGAGGGAAAACACGTATGAAAAAATTTAGAATTTTCGCTGTGTCTATATTGTCACTGATGATGGTTCTAGCTTGCTTTGCGCTCCCCGGATGTTTTGAACCGGAGCCTGAGCCCGAGCCTCCTGTGAAATATACGGTGACATTTAACCTGAACTATTCAGGAGCACCGGCTGCGACAACAGCGCAAGTAGAAAGTGGATCGAAGGCACAAAAGCCTGCTGATCCTACAAGAAGCGGATACACATTTGACGGATGGTTTGATAACGCAAACGGAACAGGAACTGCTTTTGATTTCAATACAGCAATTACAGCAAATAAGACTTTGTATGCTAAATGGACTCAGCAGACATTTACTGTAACGTTCAATCTTAACTATACTGGAGCTCCTGCAGCAACAACCCAGCAAGTAGCAAGTGGTGGATCGGTACAAAAGCCTACAGATCCTTCAAGAACCGGCTATACATTCAATGGTTGGTTTAGAGCAGCAAGCGGAGGAACGGCAGTAACGTTCCCGCTCACGATAACAGCGGCTACAACAC
>JAGCYK010000075.1 GCA_017960845.1 Clostridia bacterium
CGGCTGGGTCACCTCCTTTAAGAGAGTGACAATCAGAGTCACTATTTAAAGAACGAAAATAACGGTATGTGTGAAGGAAAACACACTCAAAAAACTTCTCTTTTCTTTGAATGTAATAGCTGCGCTTACCATGATGGTAAAAGCGCAGTTTTTTTTCTAAACCCGGGTTTTCTAAACTCGTGACATATAGTTCTTGCAAATTGCTCGTACTTTGTAGTATAATCTAAATAGATTTAAAGGAGGCAGAGTAGGATGAGAGGAATTAGAGTTTTCGTAACTTTAACAAGGTATGACGGGAAAGAAGAAATAGTGTCGAGATTTCTTCCTACCTGCGACGAAAAACTGGCTCTATCTATGGCAAAGCAATATTTTGAGGGATATGTCAACTTCAATAGAAGATATGTCGCTTTTGAGCTTACGCTTTACCGCAGAGAAGACGCTCTAGCCGGTGATTATACCAGATAATACTATCGGAGAGCAGTTCAATGGGTATATTTAACGACGATTTTTTAAATGATAGCAGTTTGAAAAATCCCGAACAAGATGATTCTATTGCACTAGAAAGCAGTAACGATTCATTCCCCGCGTCGCGCACCGGCAGTATAGTGTTTAGCGCTAGGGGGCTAGTAAAAAAATATAACGGGCTTATGGCTCTAAGCGGGACGGATATCACTATTGAAAAAGGGGATATTTATGGTCTTGTCGGGGCGAACGGCTCAGGAAAAACCACTTTGCTTCGCGTTATAGCGGGGCTTATTTCTATTGACGAAGGTCAGTTCGAGCTTTTCGGAGAAAGTAATACTAGTGGCAATATTGCTAAGGAGCGAAGAAGAATAGGCGGAGTTATAGAGAGTCCGCATCTTTACTTAGGTTTAACTGCTAAAGGTAACCTTATAGCGCAGTGTTTAAATAAAGGGCTTGATACTAGTAGGGTCGACGATCTTTTAAGACTGGTTGGACTAGACTCGGAAATAGATTCGGTTAAGAAAGTAAGATTTTTCTCGCTTGGAATGGCGCAGCGCCTCGGAATTGCGCTGGCCCTTCTCGGCAACCCCGAGTTTATTATCCTAGACGAACCGATGAACGGACTTGACCCGCTCGGAATAATAGATATTCGTAATATTATACTTGATTTAAATAGTAAAGGCGTTACATTCTTAATTTCCAGCCACATCCTAAGCGAACTGTCAAAAGTCGCAACGAAATACGGCTTTGTCAGAAGCGGAAAGATTTTCAAAGAAGTCAGTGCGGATGAAATCGACACGGATAATATTGAAGATTATTATCTTCGCATTACCGGAAGAGGAGGAAAAGAGAATGCTTAATCTACTTAAGTCACTGTTTTACACTACAAGAAAAGAAAAGCAGTTCTTTGTTCTTCTCATTATCGCAGGCGCGCTGCTTTTGCTTGAAATCCTAGGCGCTGTTGTAGTCAATGAAGCTCAGCTTTTAGCAGCAGAAGGCGACCCTGTAATTGAAGAGTATCTTAGAGAATATGGGTACCTGACTAACGGTAGAGGGCTGTTTTTAGCATCCCTGTCGACTTTATCCACTTTCCCTATAATAGTGCTTATCTTTTCTATGCTTATCGTAACTAGAGAGTTTAGAAACGGCGCTATACGCGGAAAACTTCTAGCAGGGCACAGCAGAACCACTGTGTTTTTTAGCCTGCTAGTTTGGTGCGAGATATTTGTACTACTCTTTATTTACGCTTACGCCGCTCTCATCCTTATAATAGGTTCAATAGCCTTTGGATACGTCCCAGCCGAAAATGAAGCGCAGATTGTTATATCTACGCTTGCCATATCTTTAGCACAAAACATGATGTGCAGCGCGTACGTTGTGTTTCTCGGAACGTGGCTGCGTAGCACCGGAAAATCCGTGCTTGCTTTCATCATTACGTTTTTTGCTTTGTCTTTGTTATCTTCCGTGCAGGTGCTTGGCGTGCTCTTTCCCAGCTTCGAAGGCTTCTTTAGAGTGCTAGATGAGCTGAATCCTATTAGCGCTATAAATATTACAGCTTCGCTAGAGCATACCCTTGAAAGCGGGCTTATAGCTGGTCTAGCGCCGATAGTTTATACCGCCGGGGTAGTGCTGATCGGCTGCACAGTCTTTAAAAAGAAAGATTTGAAATAAAAAAACCTTTCCGCTGCCAAACTAGGTAAGACACGGAAAGGACAAAAAAGGGGGAAAATGATGGCTATTATTAAGGCTTTTGTTTTCACTGGATTTATTTAGACGCATGGCCGGCTTGCTTGCTTAGGCCGTGCTTATGTTATCCTCAAAAGCAATTATATTATATAACGCATTTTTATAAAAAAACTTATACCATCCTAACTGAAAATAACACAATCCTATCATTTGAGGGAAAAACGAAGAAAAAGTAAATGAATAATAAAGACGAAAAAATCATTATAATAGGCGGAGGGCTCAGCGGACTGAGTGCAGGAGTGCACCTGCTTTTATTAGGCTACACCGATGTAACAATCTACGAAAAGAACGATGTTTGCGGAGGATTTTGCACAAGCTGGCCTAGAAAAGGCTATTTAATTGACGGGTGCATTCACTGGATGACCGGGACAAACGAGGAAAGCGCCTTTCATAACGTTTGGAGTAGAACGGGCGCTCTAGAAGGCACTAAAGTATTTCAGCCTGACTACTACAGCATCTGCGAGTACGGCGGCAAGAAAGTAACAATATGGGCTGACCCGGACAAGTTAAACAGCGAGCTTAAAAGGGTTTCAAACGAAGATGATGAGCTGATCGACGAGTTTACTAGCGCTATTAAGGCATACAGCGTTTTTGACACTCCTGCAGATAAGCCGGACGAGCTGCTTAGCAAAAAAGAGAATATGTCCAGGCTTTTCGGCTTAAGGTCAGCCGCTGCTTATTTAAAGCGCTTTGGCAGTCTTCCGCTAGACGAGTTTGCAGGTGAGTTTAAAAGCCCAATTCTTAGAAAAGTAATCTCTACGCTTCTAATCGGCGGGTATAATACGCATTATATAATCCTAACGCTCAATAACTACTGGAGAAAGAATGCTGGTATTCCGCTTTGCGGCTCGCTTGGAGTAGCGAAAAATATCAGCTCGCGCTTTGCTAGCCTTGGGGGCAAGATAGTACTAGGCAGAGCAGTTAATAAGGTTATAACCGAGGGCAGTAGCTTTAAAGGAATAGAGCTAGAAGGCGGCGAAACTGTTAGCGCAGATAAATGCATCTCCTGCGTTAACGCTATGCATCTTACTAAGGACCTTTTAGAAGGAAAAGTAGTTTTAAGCGAGCATGAAAAGCGTTTCCTAGACCTAGCTTCCTATCCGCTCATCTCCGGAATATTAGTTTCGTTTGCGGCTAGTTTAGGTGACGGCGCTCCGCTAAGCGGCTGCTTTGATGGGGAAATCACAACTTCCATTCTTAAAAGGGATTTTGTGTACTATAGATATTATAATTATTTTCAAGGCAAAGACGGTAAGTATGTACTTGAGTGCTTTATTGTTACTAACGCTTTAGAAGCTGCAGAGTATATACGTTTAAAAGAAAATGACCCTGACGCTTACGAGCGCGAAAAAGAACTGCTGAAAAAAGAAGTCGAGAGCGCTTTTCTGTCAAAGTTCGGCGCTTCGGCTAGACTAGAGCACCTTGACACGGCAACACCAGCTACAATGAAAAGGTATTCGAATGCATATCTTGGCTCGTATATGTCTTTTGTGCCAAGAGCAAGGGCGGTTCCGCTTCCAGGCTCGCAGAGAACTCCCGTAAGGGGGCTATATCTAGGCGGAATAAATGCTTTTGATTACGGCGGCATTCCTTTTGCGATGATATCCGGTCGAAAGGCAGCGCAGCTTCTAAGCTATGACGACGGCAACGACTACGAATTTGTTTGATTGAGCCTCCTTTAAGATTAATTTTACATAAACTTACGAGTATTTACCGGACGAATATGGTACAATGCTAAATGTTGAGATATGCGCGCTTCTAGCCACAAAACAATTAGAGCGTAATTAAAATTTTAGGGGAATCAACTTTGTCAAACGGGAAAGTAATAATAATAGGAGGAGGTGTGTCCGGTCTAACCAGCGGGATATACCTTAGGGGAAACGGCTACGATACCGTTATAATAGACTTAAATCACACTCTTGGCGGAGCTTGCACTGGCTGGGTTAGAAAAGGATGCTACATAGACGGTTGCATCCATTGGCTTACAGGAACAAATACAAACAGCAGTTATAATGAACTGTGGACAGATACTCATGCTATTCTTCCGAACACGGATATATATGTTCAGGAGGATTTTTCCGTGTTTGATTTCGGCGGTGGCAAGAAGATAACCATATGGGCGGATATAGATAAACTTGAAAACGAACTGCTTACATTTGCTCCGGAAGATGCTAAAGAAATAAAAAAATTCTGCAAGATGATTCGAAGGTTTCAGACCATAGAAGGCCCTGTGGATAAACCCGTCGATATGATGGGGCTGGGTCAGCTCATTTATATAGGGCTTGCGATGGTCGGAGACTACTACTGGGCTAACAAAACAGCGAAAATAGATGCGGCGGAATACGGAAAGAGATTCACCAACAAATACATAAGAAAAATATTCGAAACATATATGGCTCCGGGTTACAACCTTATGAGCATGCTTTATATGCTTGCCCACGTAACGGATAAAAACGGCGGCATCCCTATAGGCGGGTCAAAGGCTATGGCTGACCGGATGGCAGCCTATTACACTTCGCTCGGCGGCAAGGCTATGCTTGGAAAAGAAGTCGAAGAGGTGCTTATAGACAGCGGCAGGGCATATGGCGTTAGACTTAAATCAGGTGAAATAATAAGGGCAGACTGGGTCGTTTCGGCTACTCCGGTGGAAACGTGTCTTAAAAAGCTTTTAAAAGATCAATATAAAGTAAAAAGCATAGAAGAAAGACTTGCGGATATAAAGAAATATCCTATCTATACATTTTCTACAGTTGCTTTTAAAGTAAGTGAGGATCTTTCAAACCGCCCGCTAGGCCGGCACGTATTTTTAGATAAGCCGATTGAGCTGGATAAAGCATACGACGGAATAACTTTCAGAAACTATTCGTATGACAAAACCATGATGCGCCCTAAGGGCACGAGCGTACTGCAGGCGTCTCTAATGGGAAATGACGATATGTATTTTTACTGGAAGAAATTTAAGGAAGACGGGTCATATAGGGAGCAAAAGGAAAAGTTCGGCCGTATTATGCAGTCGGCTGTCGAAGAGATTTGCCCCGAATTAAGAGGAAAACTTGAAATAATAGACATTATAACCCCGTGTACATATGAAAGGTACCTTCATTCGAGAAACGGCTCTTTCCAAGGATTTATTCATACGTCAAGGGGCAAGTCGTTGATGCAAAAGGGAACAATAAAGGGGCTTGAAGGCTTTATTCTCTCAGGGCAATGCATTTTCTACAGCGGGGGCCTCCCTCCGGCTGCGATAACCGGAAGATTTGCCGCGCAAAGAATTTGCAAAGCCGATGGGGTGAAGTTTATATCGCCGTCAAAAGAAGGCTTTCGTATTCCGGATGCTCTCAGGCGCAAGTCTATTCAGTAGGAATAATCATTAAAGAACCTGTTTATTCAGGCGAAAAAGAGACTTTCAATAGAGAAGGTCTTTTTTTTTGCAAGTTTTTTATATTTAAAGCGTCTGACTTATTTAGGATTGGATGTATTTATTTTACGAACTAATATCCTACCTGTTTCATAAGGCCGGCAATTGCTTCGGCTATATCTCGCTTCAAAGTATTAAAGCCGGGAGTTTTTTGGAAAAAATCGTCTAGATACAGACTTCGGTTGATTTCAATCATGATAGAAAAGATAGAGGCATTCTTATGATAATATGGAAGCGGGACCATCGTTCCTGAAAAAGGGGCGTTAATATCTACGGAGTATCCTTTGCGAAAAAAAGAATTCGCCAGGCTTTCCGTTATAAATTTTGGCGTGTGAAAATTGTCGATTCCTATACAAAAGTCTGGCCTGTTTAATGCTTTATTCGTTTCATACGGAAGAGGTGATGCCGGGAAAGAATGACAATCGATTATGAAGCAAATACCGAACTTTTTAAGCATTTCGCATGTTTCCGTTTTAAGCAAGTCATGGTGCGGATCGTACCAGCGATTTAGAATCTCTTTTTTTCTTTCATCAGATAAGGAACGGATAAGATTTCCTTTATATCCGTGAGTATAGCACGTTCCCATACCGCGCTTAAACATTTCCTCCATCTTGTCATCGCGGAATCTTTCCGGATCACAAATCAAACGGCTAATCGGAAAAACGACTTTTTTCCCGTCCATATCGAATAATTCGTCTGTGTACCAATCGGTCATATGCCGAAGATCGTCAGAAATATCTGTGATAAAATCGTTTTTGTACTCGCCGGGGATAATGACGGACGAGTGTGGAATGTGAAACAATAAAGGTTTTTTGTTCATTTTGCCCTCCTGAAAAAATGTTCCATAGAGAGCGAAAAAACACCCATCGTTTTCGATGGGTGAGCCAAATGTTTGTATTGCCCCATCGAACAAGCATTAGCACCTTGCGTTCTTGCAGGTTGCTGTGCGGTCATAGGGCTTGTCCCTCACGCACTCTCTATAGGTTAAAGTTATTGTATCTTGAAATAGGGGATTTCCCAAGAAAATAGTGTTTCTTTAAAAAACAGCATTATTATTAGTAAATTCCCAAGACCAACTATTTTCAAAACATTTAAAGGCATACCATTCACGTTTTTTAACATCATTAACTTTATCAATTAATAAATTATTAAAAGACCACGGCAATTTTGCCAATGCCGTTGGCAAATTTGATAAATCTTTATATTCTTCATAAAATCTTCTCATTCTGGCAAGATTTCTTGGAGAATAACCGGTTGCATCAGGGAACTCGGTTTTTAAAGTAATAGAAAGCGTATCAATAAGACTATTACCATATTTACTGTTTTCACTAATATATTTTCCAATTCTAAAATACATGGCAATTAATTCTTTATTCGCATTTGTTAATATCTTATTTCTAGTATTAAGAATATCCTTCTTTATTTCATCAATTATCGTAATCATGTTTTTATCTATATTATTCATTGCTAGTCCTTCTATCTTTTCTATAAATCATTATAACGCATTATTTTGCGACAAAAAAATTAAAAAATGGACATTATCTACTTATGCACTCATTTTGTCGCAGCCGTCAAAAAGTACAAAAAAGCAAGGTAAATAGCCACTTTTTGGACTTTGCAAAAGAAAAAAACATACTGCAGAGTGACGCAGTATGTCTACTTTTTTAACTTGTGAATGGTAAGTTAATTTGATACTTTGCACCCTCTAAAACTATAAATGCACCCTCAAACCTATTGTTTCTAGCACTTACCCCTATGTGACACGTGACAGACGTGACAGTCGAGACACTTAGGCTAGGTAGGTGTAATCAATACACGGAAAATTACTATAGGTGTATTTAATACAAGCAAAAAGCACCTACCACTTATGATAGATGCTTAACCTTATTCTTATAAGTTTCCATTATTTTAAAGATAAATTTAAGGGAAAACTATTTTAATCGAACATATCTATTATTCTTTCCATTACCTTCACGTCTTAGTTCACCAAGTTCAATTAATCTTCTTAATGCTCCTTCTATTGAACTAATGCTTAGAGATGGGCATAATTCTCTTATATCTTGTTTTGTAAACCATCCAATTTTATTATTTGCTGCTTTTCTTACCATCTCGATAGCAGGGAGCTTTTCTTCAACGATTTTAAATCTATCTTCAAAATCTTTATATGCTGCAAGAATTGTGCTCAATAAATACTTAATAAATGGAACAGGATTGTCATTCCCATCTAGCCATCCTTCTTGTGAAGCACCTAGCGCATCATAATATAAATCCTTATGCTTTGCTATCTTAGCTTCTAATGAAATATATTTACCAACATAGAATCCATTTCTATACAATAGTAATGTTGTCAATAGTCTAGACATTCTACCATTTCCATCATTAAATGGATGAATACATAAAAAGTCATGAATAAAAACGGGTATAGCGATTAATGGTTCTAATTCATTATTTCCAATCACTCTATTATATTCATCACAAATTTTATCAAGTGCTGCTGGTGTTTCAAATGGATCAAGAGGTGTGAATAATACCTCAACTTTACCATTAGAATGAGTAGCAGAGATATAATTTTGAACATTTTTAGTTCTACCTGCCATAGGGTTATTCATATGACTATACATAATCTTATGTAATTGCAATATGAAATTTTGAGTTAACGGTATTGCATCAAAGCTTTCATGTATTATATTTAATACATCACGGTATCCAGCGATTTCTTCTTCAGCCCTATTTTTAGGAGTGGTTTTTTCTTCAACTAATTGTTTAATTCTTGTATTAGTTGTAACTATACCTTCAATAGCATTTGAAGCTTCTGTACTTTGAACTTTAGCTATTTCAACTAGTTTTTCTAATTCTTCAGGTCTTTGTTTTAAATACAGTTCTTGTTTTCCAACTTCTTTATATATAGC
>JAGCYK010000076.1 GCA_017960845.1 Clostridia bacterium
AAATAAATCATTATTATATTTTTATGTGTTCCCGATATAATACACTATGCGTTTAGTTGATTTGACCTTACATATTTGCTATTTTATGAAAAGAAAAGAGATATAGGAGGGCTGCTTTATGAGAGTGCTTTTGGTAAACGGAAGTCCACATAAGAACGGAACAACCATGGCCGCATTAAGTGAAATCGCTTCGGAGCTTAGTTTAGAAGGTGTTGAAGCAGAAATCTTTTGGATAGGGGCTCAGCCAATCAGAGGATGCATGGGCTGTGGCAAATGCGGAGGAAACTCTAAATGTGCTTTTGAGGATTCTGTAAATGAGTTTATATCAAAAGCCGCTGACTTTGATGGATTCGTGTTCGGCACGCCCGTTCATTATGCTGCAGCATCCGGACAACTCACTTCCTTTATGGATAGAGCTTTTTATGCGGGCGGAAAGGATATATTTCGCTTAAAACCCGCAGCTGCAATAGCGGTAGCTAGAAGAGGTGGTTGCACCGGCGCTTTCGACCAATTAAACAAATACTTCGCTATAACCGAAATGCCAATAGTATCATCAGTTTACTGGAATATGGTTTTCGGCTCTAACGGAGATCAGGCTAAAATGGATAAAGAGGGCATGGACACTATGAAAGCCCTGGCTAGAAATATGGCATATCTATTAAAACTGAGAAAGGCTGGAGACGAGGCAGGGCTAAAGCCTCCTAAGCCTATAAAGAAAGAATTCACTAACTTCATTCGTTAAATAGGACTCATACTGGATAATTGGACGCGAAAATAAAGGAACAACCAAATGATTTTCTAGCAGGGGCCAGAGATGCTTTGCCGATTCTAATCGGCTATTTTGCGGTGTCCGTCACTTTTGGCGTTGCTACTGTTTCTTATGGCTTTAATCCCTGGATTCCGGTCATTATTTCGCTTACTAACTACACCGGGTCAGGCCAGGCTCTAGGCGTTCAACTTATGGCGGCCGAGACAACTACGTTAATAGAGCTGACTTTAGCAATGCTGGTTATAAACATTCGCTATTCACTTATGAGTTTGTCTCTATCACAAAGACTAGACCCTAAAACTAGACTATGGCAGCGCTTTATCCTTGCTTTCGGAGTTACTGATGAGAATTTTGCGCTTGCTATGTCAAAGAAAAGAGAGCTTAGCTTTAAATACCTTCTTGGAATAGAACTTGCAGCTTTTTTAGGCTGGCTTGGCGGGACTGCGCTAGGAGCTTTTGTGGGGGCGATTCTCCCTGAGATCGTGCTTCAAGCATTCGGGATTGCTCTGCCTGCGATGTTTGTTGCTATAATTCTTCCTCCTTGTCGAAAAAGCCTTCCAATAACTTTAGTTGTTCTAGCTTCGGTCGGAATATCTTGTCTGTTTACGTATGTTCCGGTTATAAACGAACTGTCTAGCGGATGGGTATATATTATATGCGGAATAGTTACGGCTGTTGCTGCGTCTGTATTTTTCCCTGTTAAAGAAGAGAGTGATAGTGAAAAGGAGCAGGAGGCATGACGACGGAAAGAGTAATACTATTTATCGTAATAATGGCCACCGTTACTTATCTATGCAGGGTGCTAACAATGGTTTTAGTTAGAAAGAAGATAGGCAGTACTTTTGTCAGGTCGTTTCTAACTTACGCTCCTTATGGAATATTAGCTGCAATGGTTTTCCCGGGGATTATTTATTCGACCTCTAGCGGAGGAGTAATAGAATCTTACGCCGTACTAATCGCAACAATTGTCGGCACGCTAAACGCAATAATCTTATCGCTACTAAAAAGAGGACTGTTTGTGGTATCTATGTCATCAGTTGCAATCGTTATAATAATGATTCTCATTCTTAATGCCGCAGGCGTAGCTTAAATAGGCCAGTTGGGGCGTTAGAATAATCTTTTTATTTGATTTTTCCGCATTCGTTCAATATAATTTAATAAAAGTTCTTTAGAGCATCTCATTTGTGCAAAGGAGAATAAAATGGCAAATAGCACTGACAAAAAGACATTTTACATTACCACTCCCATATATTATGCGAGCGGCAATCTTCACATTGGTCATACCTATAGCACGGTTGTTTGTGACGCTATAGCTAGATACAAGCGTTTACGCGGCTATGACGTGTTTTATCTGACAGGAACTGATGAGCACGGGCAAAAGGTAGAAGAAAAAGCCCTAGCTGCCGGCAAGGCACCAAAAGAGTTCGTTGACGAGCTTGTTTTAGGCATCAAAGATCTTTGGAAGTTAATGGATATTTCTTATGATAAATTTATCCGTACTACAGATGATTACCATGAAAAAGCAGTTCAGAGCATATTCAATAAACTTTACGAAAAAGGCGAGATATATAAGGCGAAGTATAAGGGCAAATACTGCAAACCTTGTGAAAGCTTCTGGACGGAGAGCCAGCTTGTAAACGGATGCTGCCCTGATTGTGGCCGCCCTGTAAGCGATGAGGAGGAAGAGTCATACTTTTTCAGACTTTCTAAATACGGCCCTAAGCTTAAAAAACTACTGTCGGAGACTGATTTTCTTCAGCCGCAAAGCCGCGTCAACGAGATGATAAATAACTTTATAGACAAAGGCTTGCAGGACCTGGCCGTTTCTAGATCAACTTTTAAGTGGGGCATTCCCGTAACTTTTGACGACAAGCACGTTATCTATGTTTGGATTGACGCACTTTCTAACTATATCACTGCTCTTGGCTATGGTAGCGATGACGACAGCCTATATAAAAAATACTGGCCGGCAGACGTTCACGTAGTTGGCAAGGAAATTGTTCGTTTTCACTCAATCATTTGGCCGGCAATACTGATGGCGCTCGGCGAGCCCATTCCAAAGAAGGTATTCGGGCACGGCTGGATTAAGCTCGGCGGACAGAAAATGGGCAAGAGCGTAGGCAATGTGGTTGATCCGTACATTCTAGCAGGAAGATACGGCGTAGATGCTATTAGATATTTTCTTTTGTCCGAAATGCCATTTGGCGCAGACGGGGATTATTCTAACGAACTGCTCTTAAGTAGAATAAATACTGATCTAGCAAATGATTTTGGAAACTTGGTTAAGAGAACTCTGGCAATGAGCCGGCAGTACTTCGGAGGAAAAGTTTCTTCTAAAGGCGAGGCGCTTGCCATAGACACGGAGGTCGTTGAGCAAATTAACTCGCTTGAAAGCATCGTTGACGCAGATATGGACGGCTTTTTAGTAAATAAAGCACTAGAAGACATCTTCCTTTTAATTAAGCGTGCCAATAAATATATCGACGAGAACGCGCCTTGGGCGCTCAGCAAAGATCCCGCTAGAAAAGCGAGACTCGAAAGAGTCATATATACTCTTTTAGAGATTATTAGAGTTAGTTCATTGATGCTCCTTCCTTTCTTTAAAAACGGACCTAAAAAAGCACTTGACTGTCTTGGAGTTAAAGAGCCTAAGCTTTTTGAGGGCCAGTTAAAGTACGGGCTTGTAAAAGAGTACTTAACAAGTGAGGCTGATGCTATCTATCCTAGACTAGACCTAGCTAAAGAGCTTGCCGAACTTGAAGAGATTTCTAAAAAAGTTGAAGCGGAAAAAGAAAAGAAAGAGGATATAGGCGAAGTGAAGGAAAAGGAAGAGAAAAAGGAAATCACTATTGATGACTTTGTTAAACTGGATTTAAGAGTAGCTGAAGTCATTGCCTGCGAAAAGGTTGCAGGAAGCGATAAGCTTCTTAAAGAAACGCTTAAAATAGGCGATGAGATTCGCACTGTATGCTCTGGACTAGCTGAGCACTATGCTCCTGAAGAGCTTGTTGGCAAGAAAGTTATATTAGTAGCTAATCTTGCTCCTAGAAAAATGCGTGGCATAGTCAGCCAGGGAATGCTTCTTTGCGCTGAATAAGACGGAAAAGTGGTGTTGCTCTCTCCTGAAAAAGATATAGAGAGCGGTGCAATCTGCTGTTAGCCCTAAACTTATCGCGCATTATTAGTTATGCATTTAATCATCCCGGCGCTTTTTTGCCGGGATTTTTAATGCCTTTGGCTTGAAAAATAAAAAATAAAATAAAAAAATCTTGGAAAAAACGACGCAAAAGTGTAATATCTTCTTATAGAAGCATTTTTGCTTAAAAGCATATGCTAGGAGACGAAAAATGATAGATTCGCATTGCCATCTTACTGATTCAAGGTATGATAATCTTAATGAGATAATTGATTCTTTCAAGGCCGACGGGCTCGAAAGCGTTATAACTATCGGCTACGATTCGGCTTCTTCTATGCAGGCAATGAAACTATCAGAGATTAATGAGCGCGTATATTTTTCTGCCGGAATTCATCCAAGCGAAATAGATCACGAAGAGTCTTTAGACGTGATAAAAGAGCTTTTAAAGCATAAAAAGAATGTTGCGCTCGGAGAAGTAGGGCTAGAATATCACTACGAAGACTCTCCTGACCATAATAAGCAAAAAGAGTGGTTTGTTAATCAACTAGACCTCGCAATAGAAGCGCATAAGCCAGTCGTGATTCATTCGCGCGACTGCGATGGAGACATTCTTCCGATACTTAAGAGCTATGCAAAGAAACTGATGTGGGGATGCGAAATTCATTGTTTTTCTTCTTCTGAAGAAATAGCAAAAGAATACGTTAAACTTGGATTTTTCATTGCTTTTGGCGGAGCAATCACTTTTAAGAATGCTAGAAAGGATAACGTCATTAGGGCAGTTCCAGACGAGCTACTGTTCGCTGAAACGGATGCCCCGTACCTAACGCCTGTGCCGCAGAGGGGAGAACTTAATTATCCGAAATATGTTAGACACGTTATTGAAAAGCTTGCGCTCGTTCGCGGCTCAACTTTTGAAGAAATAGAAAGACTTACTAGCCTGAATGCCAAAAAGTTTTTCGGAATATAGGAGAAAAAATGAAAGCAGTAGTACAAAGAGTAATTAGCGCTTCCGTCTCGGTTGACGGCAAAGTAATTAGCAGCACTAGTGCCGGGCTTATTGTATACCTTGGAGTTAAGCGCGGAGACGAAGCTGAGCTATGCTCGCAAATGGCTAAAAAGATAGCAAACTTAAGAATATTTGAAGACGAAAATGGCAAAATGAATAAGTCTATTCTAGATGTTGGCGGGGAAATAATGCTCATTTCTCAGTTTACCCTCCTTGCTGATCCTATGCATGGCAACCGGCCGAGCTATACGGACGCAGAAAGCCCCACTAGAGCAAATGAGCTCTACCTTTTAGAAGCAGATAAGCTTAGAGAATACGGTCTTAAAGTCAAAACTGGCGTCTTTGGCGCAGATATGAAGATAGACAATGTCGGAGACGGTCCTGTTACTATCATTTTAGAATATAACTAATCCTAAAAAAGTATAAGCAAAAAAAACAAATAGAAGGTCAAAAGATTAAACCAATGCGGATTATCTTTTGACTTTATTTTCATATATGGATTATAATTCCTCGGTATGAAAAACGAAAGAATAAGAAATATAGCAATAATTGCGCATGTAGACCATGGAAAAACAACGCTAGTTGACGCAATGCTTCGACAAGGCGGAGCTTTCCGTGACAATCAAATAGTTGAAGAAAGGGTAATGGATTCTAACGATCTTGAAAAAGAGCGCGGAATCACAATTATGTCAAAGAACACCGCTATTAGATATGGCGATTATAAAATAAATATTGTTGACACTCCGGGGCACGCGGATTTCGGAGGGGAAGTCGAGCGCATTTTAAAAATGGTTAACGGAGCGCTTTTAGTCGTTGACTCTCTAGAGGGCACAATGCCCCAAACGAGATTCGTTTTAGAGCATGCGCTTCTATTAGGGCTTCCCATAATTATTGTGGTAAACAAAATGGATAGAGCTGAGGCTAGGCCTAAAGAGGTCGTAGACGAAGTTCTAGAACTTCTTATGGACCTTAACGCTTCAGACGAGCAGCTTGATAGCCCAGTAGTATTTTGCTCAGCTAAAAACGGCATAGCGTCTTTAGATTGCATTAGCCCAGGAAGAGATTTAACTCCACTATTTGAAGAGATAATTAATCACATACCCGCCCCGAGCGGAGACGAAAACGCGCCGATGCAGGTGCTAATCTCTGCGCTAGACTACTCAGACTATGTCGGAAGTATGGGCATTGGAAGGGTCGAGCGTGGTAGCATAACTTTAAATCAGCCGGTTGCAATCGTAAACTATCATGCTCCAGGAGAGCTTGTGCGCGCAAAAGTATCAAATATGTATGTATTTGAAGGACTAGGAAAGCAGCCTGTAGAAAAGGCTGAAATAGGAGATATTATTTGCATTTCCGGAATAGAAGGAGTGTCAATTGGAGACACTATTTGTTCTATTGATAGGCCCGAACCGATAGAGTTTCCTAAAATAAGCGAGCCAAGCGTTGAAATGACATTTATGGTCAACGACTCTCCGCTTTCAGGAAAAGACGGAAAATTCGTTACTTCCCGCCATCTTAGGGCAAGACTATATAAAGAAGCCGTAAAAGACGTTTCGCTTAAAGTTAGAGACGGAGATACATCCGAATCGTTCGTAGTTTCCGGTAGAGGCGAAATGCATCTATCCATTTTAATAGAAACGATGAGAAGAGAGGGTTATGAGTTCCAGGTATCAATGCCAAAAGTTATTCTTAAGGAAATAAACGGCCAGTTATGCGAGCCAATAGATGCTTTCGTTGCAGACGTCCCTGAAGACTGCGTTGGCACAGTAATGGAAAAAATGGGTAGAAGAAAAGGCGAGCTTAAAAGTTTATCACCCTTAGGAAGCAGAATGAGACTTGAGTTTTCAGTTCCTTCAAGGGGACTGTTTGGTTTTAAGTCCGAGTTTTTAACGGATACAAAGGGCGAAGGCATAATGACATCCGTTTTTGATTCTTATGAGCCTTTTCGCGGTGAGATATCCCGCCGTCAAACGGGTTCGCTTATTGCCCACGAAAGCGGAGACTCAATTACATACGGGCTATTTAACGCTCAGGAGCGAGGCTCGCTGTTTATAGGCGCAGGGGTTCCGGTATATATGGGAATGGTAGTAGGAGAGTCAAGTAGAGCCGAGGATATTGTTGTTAACGTTTGCAAGAAAAAGCAGCTTACAAATACAAGATCTTCCGCTTCAGACGAGGCTTTACGGCTCACTCCTTGCAAGAAACTAAGCCTAGAGCAGGCTCTTGAGTTTTTAGCAGACGACGAGCTTTTAGAAGTTACGCCTAAAACATTTAGACTAAGAAAGAGCATTCTAGATACCGAACTTAGAATGCAAGAATGGGCGA
>JAGCYK010000077.1 GCA_017960845.1 Clostridia bacterium
CTCAACCATATTTTTAGCAGCGTCAACGTGAGTAACGAACGCTCTAGCAGAGCTCAGCGCAACTGATGCAGCTCCGGTGTAGCCGAATAAGTTCAAAACCTTTGCTCTTTCATCGCGTGAGCTAACTAGACTAGAAAGCCTATCCCAGTTATATGCCTGCTCTGGAAAAAGTCCGGTATGTTTGAAATCCATTGGGCGGACTAGAAAAGCGAGTTTGCCGTAAGAAACTGTCCACTCGGCAGGAATGCTTTTAAGCATAATCCATCTTCCCCCGCCTGATGAGCTTCTTTCGTATCTTGCATGAAGCCCTTTATATGTTTTAAGGTCAAAGGGAGCTCGCCAAATAGCCTGCGGGTCAGGTCTTAAAAGAATAATATCCTTCCACCTTTCGAGTTTCTCGCCGTCTCCGCTGGCTATTATTTCGTAATCTGTCCACTTTTCGTTCATTATGCTTTCAAAACAGAGATTTCAGTTTTCTCTCCGTTAATATCCCAGCTCTTATACTCTCCGCTGTCGCTAAAGCCGTCAGCAAGTGTAGCCGAGCAAATCTCTTTTTCGAATTTCTTCACTACGGCGTCGATGCGAGATGAGCCTTTAACTCCGATAAAGATGTGGTCTGTCACTTCAAAACCGGAATCTTTTCTCATCGTCTGAATCTTGGAAATGAGCTCTCTCATATATCCCTCATATCTCAGCTCGTCTGTTATGAGGCAGTCAAGAACAACTGTCATTTGCTTTTCCGTTTGTGTGATAAACTGACCTGAGCCGGAAACAGATACTAAAAGATCGTCTTTAGAAAGCTCTATAGTTACGCCCGCGGCTTCGAATGAGTATAGTCCATCGCCTGCAGTCGCAGTGACTATTGCGTTAGCGTTAACTGACATCTCCTGACGGATTTGACCGAGATATTTGCCGTATTTAGGCCCAAGTGTTTTTAGTTGAGGCTTAACTTCGTAAGAAATATACTTTGATGCGTCATCAGAAAACTCTACTGCTTTAACGTTCAGCTCGCCTTCAAGAATCTCGCGCGAAGCGCTTGACAGCTCCTTTTCGCCACTAGAGCAAATTATAATGCGGCTGAGCGGCTGACGATTTTTAATATTGGCTGCATTTCTGCATGCACGACCAAGGTTAGCTGCGTCAAGCACGATTGCCATTTCTTTTTCAAGACTTTCATCTATATATTTTTCATTGTAAACCGGGAACGAAGTGAGATGAACTGACTCAGGAGCATTTTTATCCACGCTTCTAACAATGTTCTGATAGATGCCTTCGCTCATAAAAGGAATATACGGGGCTGTAAGGCGCGCTAATGTTTCAAGCACGGTGTAGAGAGTCATATATGCGGCCTTTTTATCTTCCGTCATACTTGAGCCCCAGTAGCGCTCCCGGCATCTACGTACGTACCAGTTCGATAGTTCGTCTACATAATCCTGAATAGCGCGGCTAGACTCGGTTATCTTATATTCTTCTAAGCAGCGGTCAACGTAGCGAACGAGCGAGTTAAGTCTGGATAGAACCCACTTATCCATTAATGTGAGGGACTGATCTTCAAGCTTAAGACCGCTCGGGTCAAATTTATCAATCTCAGCATAAAGAACATAGAAGCTATACGTATTCCAAAGTGTTCCAAGGAACTTACGCTGAACTTCGCTTACCGCCTCGCCATAAAATCTTGAAGGCAGCCAGGGGTTAGAAATCGTATAGAAATGCCAGCGCACTGCGTCAGCGCCCTGATTATCTAATATTTCGAACGGATCAACGACATTTCCAAGATGCTTGCTTTGTTTTATTCCGTTTTTATCTAGAACGTGACCAAGCACCATGCAGTTTCTAAACGGCGCGCGGTTAAACAGCAATGTTGAAATTGCTTCGAGTGTATAGAACCATCCTCTCGTCTGGTCAACGGCTTCTGAAATAAAGGCAGCCGGGAATGTTTTTTCGAACAATTCCTTGTTTTCAAACGGATAGTGGAACTGAGCAAAAGGCATAGAACCTGAATCATACCAGCAGTCTATAACCTCGGGAGTTCTTTTCATCGTTCCCCCGCATGAGCACTTCCACGTTACGCCGTCAACATAAGGCTTGTGAAGCTCAATATCTTTATCAAGGTTTCCCTTTTCTTTCAGTTCTTTCTTGCTGCCTATAGCTTCGATGCGGCCGCATTTAGCGCAAATCCCAAGGGGAAGCGGGGTGCCCCAGTAGCGCTCTCTCGAAACGCCCCAGTCAATAACGTTTTCAAGGAAATTACCCATGCTTCCTGAGCCAATTCCGGGAGGAATCCAGTTAACCGTATTGTTGTTATGCACGAGCTGGTCTCTAACTTCTGTCATTTTTATAAACCAACTGCTGCGCGCATAATATAGAAGCGGAGTATCGCATCTCCAGCAGAAAGGATAGCTGTGCTCAAACTTAAGCCGGGCGTGCAAAAGGCCTCGCTCTTCAAGGTCTGCCATAATAAGCTTATCCGCATCCTTGCAGAACACTCCGGTTAACTCGCCGCATCCTTCAATGAACTTTCCGTCCGGGCCAACAAGCTGAACAAAGGCTAAGCTGTATCTTCTACCCACTCTTGCATCGTCTTCACCAAATGCCGGAGCGATGTGAACTATTCCGGTTCCGTCTGTAAGGGTTACATAGTCGTCGCAAACAACCTTGAACGCGTTTTCGCCCTTCTTTTTGCTATAGAAACTAAAGAGCGGCTCGTACTCGCATCCTTCGTACTCAATTCCCTTTTTAACTGATAATTCTTTGTAATCAGTAAAAAGCTGACTAGCGAGCGCTTTTGCTAGGATATATCTCTTGCCTTCAACCTCGATTTCAGCATAGTCTTCGTTTGCGTTCATACAAAGCGCAACGTTTGAAGGAAGCGTCCAGGGCGTTGTGGTCCAAGCAAGGAAATAGGCATCCTTTTCGCCTTTAACTTTAAATCTAGCGGTGCAGGAGATTTCTGATACGTCCTTATAGCCCTGTGCAACTTCGTGAGAAGCAAGCGCCGTTCCGCATCTAGGGCAATACGGCACTATTTTATGCCCTTTATATATAAGACCTCTATCGTAAATAGTCTTTAAGCTCCACCAAACGGACTCTATGTAGTTATCGTCGTAAGTAATATACGGATTGTCCATATCAGCCCAAAAGCCTACCTGGTCACTCTTCTTTTCCCAGAGGCTCTTATATTTCCTCACGCTCTCTTTACATTTTTTTATAAATGGCTCTATTCCGTACTGTTCTATCTGCTCTTTTCCGTCCATTCCTAGTGACTTTTCAACTTCAAGCTCTACCGGAAGACCATGAGTGTCCCATCCGGCTTTTCTAAGAACGTGATAGCCCTTCATTGTTTTATATCTCGGAACTATATCCTTCATTACTCTTGAAAGAACATGCCCGATGTGCGGCTTTCCGTTTGCCGTGGGAGGTCCGTCATAGAACATAAACTCCTCAGAGCCCTCTCTAATTTTCTCGCTTTTTCTAAAAATATCTCTGTCTTTCCAGAATTTTGCGACTTCTCTTTCTCTATCTACGAAATTAAGCTTGCTGTCTACTTTTTTGTACATATTAGCTCCATTAGAAAAATTTTTTCCAATATAGATTTTATTCTTAAAAAGCAAGTTTTGTCAACCTATTGCGCTCATATGGGACGCTATTGTGTGACCTAATAAAAAACCCCGCCTACCAGGATAAATAAACGGGGGTGTGAAGTTATTCTTATGTATTAATATATTATTTCTTTACAGATTCAAGGTAATTAACGAGACTTCCAACGGTTTCGAGTCCGTCTACAACCTCGTCGGGAATCGTAATAGAAAGTTCTTGTTCAAGATTGAAAAGCAATTCTATTATTGTAAGAGAATCTGCATTGAGATCTGTTTTAATATTGGTGTCCATTGTTATGGTAGATTTATCTACCTTTAGATATTCTGCAAGTTTTTCTGCTATAAGGTCAAACATCATTGAGCCCTCCTTCATTTGATTGTGTTGATTATATCACGCTTTAGGGCTGTTTTGCAAGAAATAATGCATTTTATTTCTTCACAACTTTATATCCCGCTCCCGCCCAGGGCTTTTTAACTGTATTACCGCTCGTAGGAGTTATAGAAATATCTATTGCGCTTCTAGGGTCAGATTCCGGAACTACCGTATAGTCATACAGCACTTCCATAAGTTCTATATAACTCGAAAAACCTCTAGAATCAATGTATTGAAGCTCACTTCCGGGCGAAACAATTGATGTAATGGCAGAACCACATTCTGAAACGGAAAGCGTCTTTTTATTTGTCATCGTGCCTTTTAGACCAAGCGGAGACAGTGCAAACTGCTCTGTAGATAAAACATTCATAGGTCTATCTATATTATCAAGCGAGCTATTGAGAAAAGTCCTATAAACAACTTCTTTGTCATCAG
>JAGCYK010000005.1 GCA_017960845.1 Clostridia bacterium
GCACACGCAAAGAGCGCGCTGATTAGAACGGAGAAAAAATAATGAGTAGATTTTTTAGCGATAAATATTCATCACTTAAGCCTTACGTTCCAGGTGAGCAGCCAAAAGAGATGATATATATCAAACTTAATACGAATGAGTCGCCGTTTCCGCCGTCTAAAAAGGCAATAGAATTGGCTACGGCCGAGGCCGCAGCGCTCAATCTCTATCCGGACCCTACGTGCGAAAAGTTAAGACTTGCTGCAGCTGCTGCGCTTAATATTTCCAGCGATAAAATTATCTTTACAAACGGGTCTGATGATATATTGAATTTTGCGTTTATGGCTTTTTGCTCGCCCGTAGCGCCGGCAGTATTTCCTGATATTACTTATGGCTTTTATCCTGTATTTGCCGCTCTAAATAACATAAAAACTATCGTTGTTCCGCTAAAAAGTGATTTTACTATAGACATTGACGGACTTAAAAAGGCTAAAGGAACAATCTTTTTAGCCAATCCAAATGCTCCGACCGGAATAGCTCTAACTAGGAGCGAGATAGAAGGCATTGTTAAAGCGGATAGAAACAGACTTGTAGTAGTAGACGAAGCATATGTAGACTTTGGAGCCGAAAGCTGCATTAGTTTAACGGATTCATATGACAACATCTTAGTAGTCCAAACGTTTTCAAAGTCACGCTCAATGGCAGGAGCGCGCCTGGGGTACGCAGTAGGCTGCAAAGAGCTTATAGCAGACCTTGAAACAATAAGGTATTCGACTAATCCATATAATATAAACAGAATGACTATGGCAGCCGGAATAGGCGCATTGTTCGACGAAAAGTATTTTAAGGATAATATCAGCGAGATTATCTCTACTAGAGAATATGTAGTGGAAGAATTAAAGAAAATGGGCATGAACGTGCTTCCGTCAAAAGCCAACTTCGTTTTTGCAAGCAGTTCGCGTCTTAGCGGAGAGACAATTTACAAAGAGCTTAAAAAACGCGGAGTGCTAGTTAGATATTTTTCAGTCGAAAGGACACGCGAATATAACAGAATAACGATAGGCTCTAGAAAGCAAATGGAAATATTTATTAAAGTGATTAAAGATATATTGGAGGAACAAAAATGAGAACAGCCGAGATTAAAAGAAAAACAAAAGAAACGGATATTTTGTTAACGCTGAATTTAGACGGCAGCGGCGAAAGTGATATTAATACCGGATGCGGATTTTTAGATCACATGCTTACTCTTTTAGCTAAGCAGGCGCGCATCAATCTATCTGTAAGATGCAACGGCGACATCAATGTGGATTATCATCACACTGTTGAAGATGTGGGCATAGCTTTAGGTAAGGCCTACGCGCAGGCTCTCGGCGACAAAAGAGGCATTAATAGATACGGCTTCTTTATTCTTCCTATGGACGAATCGCTCATTTTATCTTCTCTAGACTTTTCAGGAAGAGCATTCCTTGGATACGATGTTCCTCTTCGTGCTAAAAAAGTAGGAGATTTCGATACCGAGCTAGCTGAAGAGTTCTGGCTTGGCTTTGTTAGAAACGCAGCTGTCTCGCTGCACATCAAAAAACTTGCGGGAACTAATACGCACCACATCCTTGAAGGATGCTTTAAGTCCGTTGGAAAATCGCTTCGCCTTGCTTCTTCAATCGATGAAACTCTTGGCGGAGAAATTCCATCAACAAAAGGAGTGCTGTAAATGACGGCAATAGCAGATTACGGAGTAGGCAATCTTTTTTCACTGAAATGCTCTTTTGCTAGTATTGGAGAAGATGCCGTTATAACAACTTCGCCGGATGTTCTTTTCAAGGCTGACAGAATAGTTCTTCCCGGAGTTGGCGCCTTTAGAGATGCCGCGAATAAACTACGCTTAAGCGGTCTAGATAAAGTTATAATCAGTGAGGCTAATAGCGGTAAACCGCTTCTTGGGATATGCCTAGGCATGCAAATGCTCTTTGAAAAGAGCTACGAGTACGGCGTTTACGAAGGGCTCGGCCTACTAAAAGGATCGATTCAGCCTATTAGTGGAGTTATACAAAAAGGGCTCAAAATACCGCATATGGGATGGAATCCGCTTATCTTTGTAAAGGATTCAAAACTTTTTAAATACATAAAGGAAGGGGAGTGTATGTATTTTGTTCATTCCTATTACGCTAAAGCCGAAGATGATTCGGTAAGCGCTGTAGCTGAATACGGCGCTCCCCTGACCGCTGCAGTAGAAAAGAATAATATCTTCGGGTGCCAGTTCCACCCTGAAAAGAGCGGAGACGCAGGACTGAAAATACTAAAGGCATTCGCTGAAACGGAGGCAATTAAATGAGACTGTTCCCGGCAATCGACTTATATGAAGGAAAAGCTGTTAGACTAATTAAAGGCGACTATAAGCAGATGACAGTCTATAGTAATGACCCCGCGCAAATTGCTCTAGATTTTATCAGCAAAGGCTGCTCTAACATACATATTGTTGACCTAGAAGGCGCTAAAAGCGGAGAAACTCCTAACTTTGAAACAGTTAAAAGGATAAAAAGCGTAAGCGGAGCATTCTGCGAGATTGGCGGGGGCATTAGAGACATGAAAGTCGTAGAAAAATACCTTGCCGGCGGGCTAGACCGAGTAATCCTAGGAACTGCTGCAGTAAAAGATAGAGCATTCCTAAAAAAGGCAGTTGAAACTTTTAAAGATAAAATTGCTGTCGGAGTAGACATTAAAGACGGAAAAGTAGCTATTAGAGGCTGGATAGAAAAAACTGAAATTGATCCTTTTGAGTTTTGCGGCGATTTAAAAAACTTAGGCGTAGAGTACATCATTTGCACAGATATATCTAGAGACGGAATGATGAAAGGCGTTAACGGAGAGATTTGCTGCGAGCTAAAAAAGCGATTCGGCTTAAATATAACGGCTTCAGGCGGAGTGACGAGTCTAGATGACCTAATTGCACTAGAAAAAATGGACCTTTATGCAGCTATAATAGGCAAGGCATACTACGAAGGCGCTATAGACCTAAGAAAGGCAACGGAGATAATCAAATGATAACAAAAAGAATAATTCCATGTCTTGACGTCAAAGACGGACGCGTTGTTAAGGGCGTAAACTTCAAAGGCCTAGGCGATGTTGCATCCCCGGTTGACCTAGCTGGGTATTACTCAAAGTGCGGAGCGGACGAGCTCGTCTTTTATGACATCACGGCTTCAGCCGAGGGGCGAAAGCTCTTTACGGATATACTTAGAGAAACCGCTTCAAAAGTGTTTATTCCTCTAACTGTTGGCGGAGGAATCAATACCATAGAGGACTTTGATAGAGTACTTAAAAGCGGAGCGGATAAAGTGAGCGTAAACTCTGGCGCAATCAAAAACCCATCGCTTATAGAGCAGGCCGCTAAAATATACGGCAATCAGTGCGTAGTGCTGTCAGTGGACGTAAAGCGAGTAGACGGAAGCTTTAGAGTTTTTGCTAAAGGCGGAAGAGAGGACACAGGTCTAGAAGCAGTAAGCTGGATTAAAAGAGGCATCGAAAGCGGAGCGGGCGAGATAGTTCTAAACTCAATAGATACCGATGGCGTTAAAAACGGCTTTGACCTCGAAATGCTAGATGCGGTTTGCAGAATCAGCGACGTTCCGGTAATCGCTTCAGGCGGAGCCGGCTCAATAGACGACTTTATAACGCTCTTTAAAACTCTTCCAAGGGTAGACGCGGGACTCGCCGCATCAATTTTCCACTTCGGAACTGTTAAAATAAACGACTTAAAAAGAAAAATGGCAGAATGCGGGATTAGCGCTCGCATTATGGAGGATTAAATAATGATAGATACATCTGGACTTAAATTCGATGCTAATGGCCTTATTCCGGCTATTGTAGTAGACGCTAGCACAAAGAAAGTGCTCACTCTAGCATATATGAACAAAGAGAGCTTAGAAATAACGCTTCAAAAAAAGCTTACTTGTTTTTATAGTAGATCAAGAAAAGAGCTTTGGCTAAAAGGCGAGACGAGCGGCAACTACCAGCATGTCGTTTCCATAACCGCAGACTGCGATAAAGATGCGCTTTTAGTGCTCGTCTCTCCGGACGGACCTGCCTGCCACACAGGAGAAGAGTCTTGCTTTTTTAATCCGGTCTATGAAGATGAAAGTCAAAACAACTTCTCCTACGAAGGCTTAATGGAACTGATTAAAGGTAGAAAGACCAATCCTAAAGACGGGTCGTATACCACATATCTATTTAACAAAGGCCTAGATAAAATCCTTAAAAAAGTAGGAGAGGAGTCCACAGAAGTCATAATAGCAGCTAAGGCAAATGACAAAAAAGAAACAATATATGAGATTGCTGACCTAGCGTATCATGTAATGCTCTTAATGACAGAAGCAGGCATCAGCCTAAAAGATATCGAGAGCGAACTTGCCTCTCGCCATGTCATTGATAAGAAAGTTAAACAGGAAAAAATGACCTGATGGAATATGCAAGCAAAATGAATAAATATGCAAGAATAATGAATAATACTACAATTTTATTCATTATTTTTAATATTTTATGAATTTTTATAAATTTTTACTTGCTTTAATCATTCAGCAAAGATATAATTACATTGAAAAACCTAGAGGAGAAAAAAAGAAATGGATAAAAAAGATATAAAGAAAGTTGTTTTAGCTTACTCGGGTGGACTTGACACCTCCATCATTATTCCCTGGCTGAAAGAGAATTATAACAACTGCGAAGTTATTGCAGTATCAGGAAACGTAGGTCAGGCAGATGAGCTTGAAGGACTCGAAGAGAAGGCCATTAAAACGGGCGCTTCTAAATTATATGTTCTAGATTTAA
>JAGCYK010000078.1 GCA_017960845.1 Clostridia bacterium
ATAATCAATCGGTGAATATGCTTTTTTTATGTCGTTTTTTAAGAATATTTTGTCTATTTGCTATCAGCTTCCTTTTCCTGCTCCGGCTTATCCTTTATGCTTTTCAAAAGAATTATGCGTTTAAATAGAGAGCTAAGCACCGGAAAAAGCACTATGCAGCTAAGAAGAGCAAAAGCGCATTGCGTTCCCATAACAGGAAGCGATGCATAAAAATATGCAGTAGTAGCCTCACTATTCATCTGCAGAATAAGAGGAGAAATCACGTCGTCAAGTAGAGTAAAAGTTGCAGTAAAAACAGCTGCTAAAATCGAAATAACTATGCAACTAACCGCCCCGTTACGCTGTTTGTTCACTAAGCCTGCAAAGCCAAAAAAGATAGCAAAAGCGGTGTAGTAGATTAGATAAAGCACAACAACTGCCGGGAAAAAGCCAAAAAATAAGCATCTAATCAAAGAAAAACTGATAGCGACTGCCGAAGCTCTAACAGGCCCGGTTCTATATGACCAGGCAAGAAGCATAACCGTAACGAGCTCAACGCCATTAACGAAAAATAAAGCATACTGCACGGCGATTAGTAACCCTGTCATCACCGCGCAATATGCCGTACTTTTTGCTATTTCCCTTGCAATCATTCCTTATTTAAAAGATGTGAGCACCCAAACGTAAACCTTACCAGACTTAATGGGAAGGCTAGCAGCACCAAGTGAAGCAGAACCTATCGTGTTTCCTTCGTAAGTATATGTTCCCCAGTCCTTGTTTGAATACGCCTCATCGTCAGTGTAAAGCATCCAGTACTCACCCGGAGCCTGGCTCTTTCCGTTAATGGACGTAATCATTCCTGTTTCATCCGCTTCAAAAGTAAGCTCTTTATTTTCTTTCAGCGCATTCATTCTATCCATAAGTTTTTCATTATCACCTGCCTCAAGCACCTTAATAACAAAAACTTTAGAATCGTCTAACTCTTCAATGCTCGTATTTTTAAAGCATCCAGTTAGAGATAGCGCTAAAACAGAAACTAAACTGACAAACAAAACGGCAGTTATAATTCTCTTTTTTATCATTTTATTTATCTCCTTAAAAAAATATATTTCCAAAATAAAAAGCCCATTTGTCAAAACGGGCATACAAAAATAAGCTATTAGCGGAATCCTTAATCTTTCATATGCCCAAAGAAAGAAATCCCTTTTTTGTTTAACGGGCAGGCTATCGGACTTTTACCGTAATGGCTGTTGTGACGGAATTTCACCGCGCTTTCCCTGCTTTCTGCTTAAGCTATAAGCAACTCAGCGTTAAATTATTTATATAAATATTATAAAAAGAATTAGCTTAAATAACAAGAAAATATGGCATCAAACCTTTATTTTTTCTATAACTACCGGATAACCACTTTCAGTAAATAGCATCTCGTTAGACTTACGCGAAAATTTGTTTACTACTTCCCCTTCTTCAACTACTTCCCCTTTTTCAACATAATCGGGCGACATTTCAACCAGAACAATATCACCGAACTCCACATCAAGATTGCAAATTGCTTCAAAATAATCACTATGTGAATGAATTTCAACGAGGCTGTATTCCTTTTCGTCGAGAAGTGATGCTCTTTTTAGCTCAAAGCCATCGCAGGATAATTCAAAAACGGGTCTATTATTGTCATAAAATCCCCTATCAGTAATGCTATCAAACTCAAAGGTGAAACAGCCTTCGCTTTTTGTAATATTTTTGGATTTAAAGTATAGTTCTCTAGCGTTTTTAGCGACAAAGAAAACTTCATTAACAAAACCACTGAAATCAAAAGTGTTAAAGGAAACAAATATTTTTTTGTTGCCCCCATTATGTTTTCTGGCATTAGTAATAGTAAATGATACTTCGCTAGCGCTTTTATTAACTTTGCAGCTAAACCTATCTCTCGGGAAGACCATGCCAAAAAGCAAGCTATTTAGAGATTTAAAAACAGCAACTGAAGAATTATTTTCAAGACGCAATTTTTCTCGTAGGCTCTTTTTACTTTCTTTCACTTTTTTTCTTAGCTGTCCGTCCCCTACGTAATCATCTTTTTCACGTAGTTTGAGCGCAAATTCAGCTTGAAGGTAGTGCATATAAGCAAAATTATAGTCTATAAAACCAAAAACTCCGTTTTCGAAAAGTCCGGCTACTCTTATGGCAAGGTCAGCAAACTTAGTGTGTTTTCCATCTAAAAAGTCTTTCTTTTGTTCATCATACAGGTCAAGATACATTTTTGAAGCGATATCTTCCATCTTCTCCACACCGAGGCCGTTATACATTAAATCTGCGAGCTTATACCTTGATTCAATAATTCCTGCAGCATTTCCAATCGAAAAATATTTAAATGCCTTGTTGTAGTCCGGCACTCCAGTATCTCTTCCATAGTAGAAAATATATCCTAGAGAGTTGGCAAAATAACCGCTTGGATGCGTTTCCATCAGTTCTAAAAAGTAATCTCTAGATTTTATGACATCTTTTTCGAAAACCTCGTCTCCAGAGTAGTATGCATAAGCTGCTGTCACTAGTCCATCGAAATCTTTAATCTCGCAAAGCTCTTCAACAAATCTTCTATAAAGCTTGTAGACAAGCTCGTTGCCAGAATTTCTTAGAACCATCGGGTCGCGCCAAAGATGAATAAAGAAAGTCTTTTCGAGTGTAGAAAACTCTTTTTCATTTAGCGGAAGATCTCTATTATCAATAAAAGACCTTACATCCTTTATCCAGGAATCTAGATTAATGTCGGTCCCAAAGCTCACTCTATCTACGTCAAAAATTGTACTATGACTATTTTCCTCCGAATAACCATCTAGCTCGCTCATAATATAGTTAAAAATAGCGTCTTCTGTCATTAGACCATAACAATCCGCATTTGTAGAAAAAGAAAACTCGATTCTATCATTTTTTTCGTCGTGGAAGTAGCATGAAATAATATGTAGCCAGTTTTGAAGTCTTGATTTAAATAGACCATCGCCTAGTTCGTTGCGACAATTTTTCATGTTTTTTAGCACTTGCAATAAAAACTCTATATTAAAAACAATCTTTCCCGGTTCGAAATAATTATCGTAACGAAGATAATCTTCGGGAAATTCTTCAAGAAATAGAAAATATGATTTCAACTTATCTATTGAAAGATAGTCATCAGGCAGTGGTGTCAAAAACTTTTCGCTTATAGTTATTGCTTTATCTTTAGAAAAATCTCTTACCCTTGCCTTGCCTTCAGCCGTGAAACCTTCCACGACTCCCATTCCGGTCCGGCCACGGTAATCAAAGCTGACGAAACTACCTATTTCAAACTCTCTCATTAATTCCCTCCTATAGTAAAAAGCTTATATCAAAAGTAATAACGCATGTAAAGCCCGGGTATTTTTCCCTGACTGCATCACAAATTATAGCCCTAATTTCTTTTTCGGTTTTAGATATGTCCCTTGGAAGAACGCAATCAAAGATTAGATTGCTGTTCTCTTTTCCTTTTACAATGCGAACGTCGTGGACTGACATCTCTTCATTTATGGTCTTAACTAGTTCGCTTAAAAACTCCCTTATTTCGTTTACGATAGCGTCGTCACTGGACACAGGGTCATAGTGAATAACCACCATCAGTCCGTCGTTTTCGGAAAAGTCCCTTTCGATTGAGTCTATTATCTCATGGCTGACTAATGGATCCATTTTGTCTGACATTTCAGCGTGAACGCTCGCAAACATTCTGCCCGGACCATAATCGTGAACAATTAGATCGTGGATTCCCAGTACTTCTTTATAATTCGCTATCTTATTTTTAATGTGCTCGACGAGTTCTTTGCTCGGGGCCTGGCCTAAAAGTGGATTCAGAGTATCTTTAACGATTTTTATTCCGCTAATGAAAATAAACAAACTGACTGCAATTGCCATATATCCGTCGAGATTAACTCCGCTAAGCTCTGAAATAATCAAAGCGATTAAAACCGCAGTTGTTGCAATCATATCGTTTCGGCTATCAGCACCAATCGCAGAAATAGTTTTAGCGCCTATTTTTGCACCAATCCGATAGCAAACAATCATCATTAAACATTTTACAATGATTGAAAGCGACAAAACAATAATCACTGCAATAGAAAACTCGGCCTCGGTCGGAGTAATAATCTTTTCCACTCCGCTTCGCATAAGCTCAACGCCTACTACAAGTATCAGAAGCGATACAATAAACCCGGCTAAATACTCGTATCTTCCGTGCCCGTAAGGGTGATCCTTATCGGCCGGCTTACTAGCAAGCTTAAAGCCTATAAAAGAAATAATATTTGAAGACGCATCCGATAAGTTGTTTGCTGCGTCGGCTATTATCGATAGAGCTCCGGCTATAAACCCAACCGTACCTTTTGCCAAACAAAGTATTACATTGCAAATAATACAGAAAATCGACGCGCGTTTTCCATATTTTTCTCTTTCTTGTATATTTTCCTTGTATCCCTGTTCTTCCATAGTCGCCTTCTAGCACAAATGCAGATTTCTAGTATATTACCACAATTAATGGGATAATAAAATACCAGACCGGATTTTTTTAAAAAAGCAAGCAGTTTTTTTGCACTCAGCCCGCTTGCGTTCATTTATTTATTTGTATTTTCATTCGAGTACCTAATTTTAGTACTCAAATTCGCCTTCAAATACCATAACTGCGCTTCCGGTCAAAACTATTCCATTTTCACCGTAGTTAACTGTCATATCTCCGCCGGGAAGCTTAACTTTAATATCTTTTCCGTAGTCACATAGCCCGTTTTTAACAGCCGCTACCGCAGCAGCGCACGCTCCGGTTCCGCAGGCAAGCGTTTCTCCGTTTCCTCTTTCCCATACTCTCATTCTAAGAATATTTCTGCTGATTACTCTTAAAAACTCGGTATTGATTCTTTCCGGGAACAATGGACTATACTCAAACTCCGGGCCTATTTTTTCTAAGTTAAGCGAGTCAAGCTCGTCAGTGAACACTACGCAGTGCGGCGTGCCAACTGATAGACAGGTAACCGAGTATAGATTATCGCCTATTTTAGCCGGAACGGAGATCATTTCGCTAAGTGTGCTCTTAACAGGAATGCGCTTTGTGTCAAATATGGGCTTACCCATTTCAACTGACACTGAGCTAACCCGACCATCTCTTAAGTGAAGATCCATTGAGTATACCCCGCTTTGGGTTTCTATCGTTAATCTTTCACTGCGAACCAGGCCCTTATCAAATAGGTATTTGGCAACACATCTAATGTTGTTGCCCGCCATTCTTCCCTCACTTCCGTCTTTATTGAAAGTGCGCATTTTAGCGTCTGCTATGGTGGATTTTTCTATTAAAACTATTCCGTCTCCGCCTATTCCGTAGTGGCGCGAGCATAGATTAACGCATAGCGATTCAGGGTAAGTTATAGAGCCATCAAAGTTTTCTATGAAAATGTAATCGTTTCCACAGGAGTGCATTTTAGCGAAGCGGACCTGCTTTCTCCAGCGCCGCATATTATTTATATCAACTAGCTCAGTCGACTCTAGCGTAAACCTACTCTCTATAATGTCTGCTAGAGCGTTAGCCGTATCTAGAGACGTTAGGGATGGAATTCCAAGCTGAGTAGCACGCCTATGTAGCGCAATATAGTCGCCGACTGTAGCGTCTTTAACTGCTCCTGTATAGATGATATAGTTAATCTTACCCGATTCCATAAGCGAGTAGATTCCGCGCCCTTCAGTAGCATTTTCAACTACGCTTACAGGTAGTCCTACAGATGACGCCGCTTTAGCAGTCCCAGGCGTAGCAAACAGTGCTATTCCAAGGTCATAGAAACGTTTAGCTAGCATTATAATCTCAGGATAATCGTTTTCTTCTACGCTTAGAAGCACTCCGGTATTCTTGTCTGCTACGGACGGCACTTTAAAGCCGGCTGCGCTAAGTCCTTTATATAGCGCTTCAGCAGTAGTTTTTCCAATACCAAGCACTTCACCTGTAGACTTCATCTCAGGGCCAAGGATAGAATTGGCATCGCTAAGCTTTTCAAAAGAAAATACAGGTACTTTGACAGCAAAGTACGGCGGAGTGCGATATAGCCCGGTGCCATATCCAAGGCTTTTTAGCGATGCGCCGAGCATAACTCTAGCCGCTAGGTCTACCATAGGTACGCCAGTAACTTTGCTTATATACGGCACGGTTCTAGAAGCCCTAGGATTAACTTCGATTACATATAGCTCGCCGCCGTAGATTAGATACTGAATGTTTACGAGCCCCTGCGTTTTAAGCGCGAGCGCAAGTTTTTCTGAAACTTCGCATATTTTCTTTAAGAATATATCGTCAAGGTTATACGGCGGATAGACTGCAATAGAGTCTCCGCTGTGAACGCCCGCCCTTTCAATATGCTCCATAATGCCAGGGATAAGAACGTCTTTGCCGTCAGAAATGACGTCTACTTCAAGCTCGACTCCAGGCATATATTTGTCTATAAGGACTGGATTTTCCACACCTGCGGACAAGATTCTTTCCATATACGAAATAGTTTGCGCTCTATTTCTAGATATAGTCATGTTTTGTCCGCCTATAACGTAGCTTGGCCGAAGCAGGACCGGATAGCCGAGCTGCTCAGCGGCGCTGATTGCCTCTTCCATCGTAATGACACCGGTGCCCTTAGGCCTGCGTATTCCAATATCCTCTAAAAGAGCATCAAAGCGTGCACGGTCTTCAGCTATATCAATGCTTTCAGCCGAGGTTCCAAGAATCCTGATTCCTCTTTCGTCTAAGTATTTCGTGAGTTTGATTGCAGTTTGACCGCCAAAAGCGACAACTACGCCTATAGGCCGCTCTACCTTTATAATATTCATGACATCTTCGCCTGTAAGCGGTTCGAAGTAAAGCCTGTTTGCAGTATCGTAGTCAGTCGAAACGGTTTCAGGGTTATTATTGATAATAACGACATCGTAGCCCATTTCCTGAAGCGTCCAGACGCAGTGAACTGAGCTGTAATCAAACTCAATGCCTTGACCTATTCTAATCGGGCCAGAGCCAAGAACCATTACTACCGGCTTGCCGCTCCTATTAAACGAGCGCGCCTGACAAACGTCACCTATAT
>JAGCYK010000079.1 GCA_017960845.1 Clostridia bacterium
ATTCCATTGATATTACCACTCCATTCTATTATAATTTAATGGGGAGGGACTAAGGCGAATGAAACTTGCTTTAAAAATTGTTTTTTCGGTGATAGGCGGACTGCTTCTGCTAACCATAGCCACAGTAGTTGTCATCGGAATCAATATATATGACGAAACGGATAATTCTTCAGCTGAAATAGTCTCAAGTGAAAAAGTTATAGGCGAAGTACTAAGCGATTATATGACGGAAGCTCTCAGCAAGAGCACCACTGAGCATGAAGTGGCTTTAGTTATGAGCGAAGAAGAAACGAATTATCTTTTGAACGCCATTAGAAAAGAAATCTCTATTCCTTTTTTAAACATAAAGGCGATGTATGCTATATACAACGATAATTCAACTGTGACATTTGAAGCTCCGTTTTCCTTTTTTGGTTTTAGAAGCGTGCTTAAAGGCGATGCGGATTTAACGCTGTCTAGAGAAGGAACGCTCATGCTTTCACTTAGCGAAATAAGCATAGGAAAACTGAAAAGCACTGACTTTTTGGTTAAGTTCTTTCTTGGCTTTATTAATACAGAGGATATATCTAAGGCGCTGGCTGAAAACGGCATACATATGGATATGACACTCAGCGAAGGTATGCTTACCGCTAAAATGGATAAAGATAACCTCATAGAAACAGTAGAAAGCATTGCAGGTGAGAGCGGAAAGCTATTCGGAGCAATTCTTGGAATAAGCCTGGGTAATAGCGAGCTGTTTGAGATAAAATTCAATGATGATGACGTTATAGGAGCAGTTCTACATCTTAATGACTTAAAGTGCACTGAGAGCATTCCTTTTGATCTCGAAACGGGCACTGAAAATATGACTATAGTTAAAGAGAAGATTGTTTCTTTAATTCGCTTAGGCACCGTTAACTACGAGAACGTTTCGCTAGTAGCCGACTTTCTAGTAAGGGGATACGACGCACTTGATGACGAAGCAAAAGATAAAATTGATAAAATGGACTTTTCTTCTATCGGGATAACGCATGCAAGGTTTTATGACGGAATTGTTGAGCGCTCGGCTCTAACGATGGCAAAAATCTTTTTAGAAGCTGCAGTGCCTGACGCAGGGCTAGTAACAATTATTGCGCGGGGCTATTACGATATAACTATTTCAGAAAGCAGTTTTAATGAACTTCTCAATTCTTTGCCCTTTATAGGCACGAGTTTTGCTTTTTCAAGTAGCGACAAATGCGCGGCAATTACCATTTCTTCTATGTTTGCCGAGTTCCGTGACGACGAACTTTCTCTAAAGCTTATAGCAGACATAAACGGAGAAAACTGCATATGCGAAGTTTCGGCTATTAGACAGGACAATAAAGATGCTGTGCTTGAGCTAAGAATTACATCTATGAATCTAGGAAGGATTGAAGTATCTAAAGCGGATAGGACAAAGCTACTCGAATATCTAGAAGGTGTGCTCGGCGCAGACTACCTTAAAATTGATGCAGAAGGCCAGGTGCTAACATTAGACTTTACAGAATACTTAAATAGCTCATTTTTCGGAACAGTTATTTCAAACGGACTGAATAAGCAGAGCGTGCATTTAAGTAGCGAAAACGGTGGAAAACTAATTGTTAGGCTGAGCAAAAACTAGTTAAACTGCATATTGACTGGAAAAGGAAAAACAAAGTATAATCAAACTCAAGAATAAAAAGTATTACTAAGGAAAACAAACATGAAAATAGGACTTGTTATTGCAATAGAAAAAGAGATAGAAGCATTTCTATCCGAATTCGAGAATTTAGAGGTGCTAAGCGAAGGATATTTTAAAGTATACAGGGCAAAAGCCGGTAAAAATGAAGTTTATGCTTTAAAGAGTGGATGGGGGCATGTTGATGCTGCGGCTGCTACTCAGTTCCTTCTAACTACCTTTAAGTGCTCAGCAATATTCAATTATGGCGTTACTGGGGCGCTAGACCCTTCGCTGAAAGTAGACGATCTATTTATAGCCGAAAAAGTTATTAATTATAACTATGACACTTCTGAGATAGATCCGTTTCTGCCACACCAATATGAAGGTGAGCCTAGTCCGTTCATGGCGCTTGACGCCGGTCTAATCGAAAAAGCGAAAAAAGCATGGCCGGAGCTAAAAAGCGCAGTTGTAGCGAGTGGAGACGCTTTTGTATCGGATAAGAAGCTAAAAGAAGAACTGTTTTCTATGGGATGCAATCTTGTTGAAATGGAGCTTGGCGCAATTAGGCGCATTGCCGCACTAAACGGCGTCCCGGTGCTTTCAGTAAAGTGCATAAGCGACACTTATGACGGGGATGGAAGTGATTTCCTTGAAAATGTAAGAAGAAGTTCTAAGAAAGCTTTCGTTATAATGAAAAAACTTCTTTTAGAACTTTAAAGAAGCGCTTTTAAACTAGGGGAAAAGATATGAGCACATATTACGCGCCCACTAAATTATATATTGGCAAAGAAGAGCAAAATGTCGGACAGGTTATAGCCGGCTATGGTTTTAAGAAAGTCCTATTTGTTTACGGAGGCGGCTCAATAAAAAGGAGCGGTCTATATGACACTATAAAGAAATCTCTTTTAGGAGCTAATTTAAAGATAGTTGAGGCGGGAGGAGTAGAGCCAAATCCCAAAATTGGGTTTGTTAGGTCTGTTATTGCATCTAAGCCGGATATAGACTTTATTCTAGCAGTAGGCGGCGGAAGCGTAATAGATACGGCTAAAAGCATATCAGTAGGCCTAGCGGGCGGCATTGACCCGTGGGAATACAGCATGGGCCGGGCAAAGCCGACTAAAGCTCTTCCAATCGGCGTTGTTTTAACAATAGCTGCAGCCGGAAGCGAAATGAGTGACTCCTGCGTTATATCAGACCCTGACTCTTTAGAAAAGCGCGGGTTTAATTCGGACCTATTTAGACCGCTTTTTTCCATAATGAACCCGGAGCTAACGTTTAGCGTCTCAAGATACCAAACAGCGTGCGGAGTCGTAGATATAATGATGCATACGCTTGAAAGGTATATAACCGATAGGCCAGGAAGCCTAGCGAATGAATTTGCGATTGGCCTATTAAAAACCGTTATGGAGAGCGGAGTGACAGCAGCTGAAGAGCCTGAAGACTACGAAGCTAGAAAGCAGCTTATGCTCGCTTCTTCTTTTTCGCATAACGGGCTTACTAATATAGGCCGGGGGATGTGCTTTAGAGTTCATCAGTTTGAGCATGCCATATCCGGCGTTTTCGACAGAGTATCCCACGGGGCCGGACTTGCAGTATGCTGGCCGGCTTATTCGCTGTTTATATATAAAAATCCGAAAGTATTGCCTAAATTCGTTCGTCTGTCCAGAGACCTGTTCTATATCCCTGACTCAGGAGACGCGGAAAAAGACGCACTTGAAGGGATAAACAAAATGAAGAAATTCTTTTCTGCTCTAGATATGCCGACTACGCTCGGAGAACTTGGCATTGATGCTTCTAGCATTCCTCAGCTAGCGTGGATGTGCTCAAGGGGAAAGACGAGAGTAATTAACGACGTTGTGCCAATTGGTTATGACGAAATGGAGCAGATTTTTAACTTGATGGTTTAGGTAGAAGAAGATGGCTTTTGACTACGACGTTGCTATTATTGGGGCGGGAGCGTCCGGAAGTTATGCTGCAACTGTTTTTGCTAAATGCAATAATAAAACAGTAGTGCTAATCGACTCGAATGATAGAATAGGAAAAAAACTATCCCTGACTGGAAACGGACAGGGAAATGTTTCCAATGAAAAAGTTAGCGCTAGCAGCTATTTTTCTTTAGATAGCAAAGAGGACCTTGATAGAGTTGCGAGCTTAGTAAATGAGTTTAATCCTTCGCTTCTTAGCACGGTTTGTTTAGCTGACGAGCGCGGTAGAATCTACCCGGGCTCAAAGCAGGCTTCAAGCATAACTGACATTTTTAGAAAAACTATCGAAGGCAAAGTAACGCTAAAGCTCGGCAGCAAAGTAGTTAGGCTTAGCCCTGGATATAACTTACAGCTCGATAGCGGAGAGAAAATAAGCGCAGAGTTCGTTATTTTAGCCTGCGGAGGCGCCGCTCAGCCCCGTCTAGGCTCAGATGGAAGCGGCCATGATCTAGCTAAAGCTCTAGGCCATAGCGTTACAAAGCTTTATCCTTCGCTAGTTCAACTAACCACCGAAACTGATAAAATACGGGGGCTAAAGGGCAAAAGACTTGAAGCTGAGCTTAGCCTTATAGATGATAATGATAGCAAAGAGCCCCTAGCACGCTCAAGCGGAGAGATTATTTTTCAGGATTATGGAATTACGGGCGATGCTGTATTTGATTTGTCACCGCATTTTGCAGGCAAAAAAAGCGCTACGATTAGCATTAATTTTCTTTATCCTTTTCGCTTTGACTTCGGCGCAGTGAAAAAAGTGCTAGAGGAAAGAGACTTAAGTCTTGAAGATAAAAGGGAAATATTTACAGGCATTTTACCTAACCAGGTCGGAAGAAAAGTAGTAGAAGAATGCCTTAATGATTATTCGGTAGATAAAGTTATACAAAAAGCGCGCTCATTTGACCTAAAAGTGACGGGCAGTCTTGGCTTTGATAGAGCGCAGGTCACACGCGGCGGTATCAGGCTCAATGAAGTTTCAGATAATCTAGAAAGCCGCTTATCTAAAAAACTATTCATTACGGGAGAAATGCTTGATATTGATGGTCCGTGCGGAGGATACAATCTTCATTGGGCTTTTTCGTCAGCGCTTAGGGCAGCAAAAGCTATAATTAATTATGGTAAGAATAGATAATATCCGTCTTAATTTAAATGAAAGCGAAGACCTTCTTTACGTATATGCAGAGCGTGAGCTAAAAAGCAGGCCGGTTTTTTTTCGCATTCTAAAAAAGTCTCTTGATGCTAGAAGGAAAAACGATATTCACTGGGTCTATTCAAT
>JAGCYK010000080.1 GCA_017960845.1 Clostridia bacterium
AACCATTCGGCGCCCCTTCTAGGGGCAAGCCGGTAAAAGACCCTTCTAGGGTCGTGCAAACCACGCGTTTCACGCGTGGTCATGATTTGTGCAAAACAAAGTTTTTCAGCCATAGGTCTTAATGATTTCTTCGGCAATTTCTCTTTTTGTGATGCATCTATTCATAGCCTGCTTTTCAATATATTTGTGAGCGGCTGGTTCTTCCATCTTCAAAACGCTTATAAGTATCCATTTCGCGCGGTTTACTATGCGGATTTCTTCCATTTTTTCAGCAAGCGAGAGCGATTTGGCTTCGGTTTTTCTCATTTTCTCTCGCACCGTCATCATCCAGTCAAGAGAAGAAAGAAGAATTTGCCGACTTGTCGGTTTAGACAGTAAAAACACGCCCTGGTCACCCAGCATTGAGAAGGTTTCGTCGTATATTTCTTCTTTTACAAGCAGAAGTACAACCATATTCCTGTTTTCTCCAACATCTGCAGCCAGTCTATAACCGCTGTCGTCAGGGAGGGGAGAGTTTATAACCACGAAATCAAAAGAGCGGTCAGCTAGAGTTCTCTTTGCCGCAGCAGTATTCGAAACAAATTGAACAGGAGAGTATTTTTCGTTTTGCAAAAAAACCTCCCGCAAAGATTCGTTTAGCTTTTCTGCGGATGATACTACGAGAACGCTGTATACTTGCTCTTTTAGACTCACAAATTACCTCCTTGCAATATGTGTAAGACGCTTGTTATTTTCCGCAATAGATTGCGAGAACTTTTGGCGGAATAACAGATTGAATGAAATCGCTTTTTTCGGATAATTTGCGAGCTTCAGATAGCGAAGAAGGGAGTTTTTCAAGTTTGGAAAGCTCTTCCTCGCTTGCCGTAAACAAGTTGATGTCTGTATTTTTTGGAAGGGGGAGTTTTTTCTCAATTCCGTATAGGCTAGCATATATTAAAAGAGAAAATGCTAGGTATGGATTGGTTGTGGGGTCAGCGGAGCGAAGCTCTATGCGGCGATAATCCCCGCTTGCCGCAGGAACTCTAATGAGCTGCGAACGGTTTTCCTCTGACCATGAAATGTATCCGGGCGCCTTGTTTGAGCCAAGTCTCTTGTAAGACAGTTCCGTGGGGTTTAAAAACAGAGTGATTTCCTTTATTTTATCTAGAATTCCTGCGATTATTCTATCTTGCAAGGACGCAGTCGAGCCTCCTTTAACTGAAATGTTGATATGAAAGCCATTTCCCGGAGAACCAACCAATGGCTTTGCGGAGAAATCGGCAAATAGCCCGTTGCGGTACGCTACAGTTTTAACAACGGTTTGGAAGGTGAGCGTGTTATCTGCAGCTGTTAAAGGATCTGAAAAACGGAAATCTATTTCGTTTTGACCGGGGCCTTCTTCGTGATGAGAGCTTTCCGGGCGAATACCCATTTTTTCGAGAGTAAGGCAGATCTCGCGTCTTACGTTTTCTCCCTTGTCGTCCGGAGCAAGATCCATATAGCCGGCATTGTCATAAGGCACTTTTGATGTTTCGCCGTTTTCTTCAAGAAGGAACAGATAGAACTCTTGCTCGGGGCCAAAAGAAAAGGAAAGACCTGCTGTTTCAGCGTCCGCTATGGCTTTTTTCAAAATAGCCCTTGTGTCGCATTCAAAAGGAGTGCCGTCAGGATAAGAAATGCTAGCGAACATTCTTACTACTTTTCCGTGTTCTGGACGCCAGGGGAGCAGTGCCAAAGTATCAGGCTCGGGATGAAGCAAAAGATCAGAATGCGTTTCGTCTCCAAAACCGGCAATCGCCGACGCATCAATAGAAATGCCAAACTCAAAGGCGCGAGCTAGTTCTTCTGCCATTATTGCGACGTTCTTTTGTTTTCCGAAAACATCGCAAAAAGCAAGGCGAACGAACTTTACGTCCTCTTCCATAACGTACTGAAGCACGGCTTCTTTAGAATATTTCATATATCTTCCTCCAAATAGCAATCAGTTTGCTATATACATTTGTTTATATGGGTTTTTAGTATTTGGGGTCACCAAAGTAAAAGGTGAGTTCATTATTTCGTCTAGCGATAAGCCAAAACACTCACAGTATTCAATAAGGTAGCCTTTTAACTCATCAAGATCAGCCTTTGTTGCTTTTTTTGCTGAGACTTGCTCTGGGAAAGAGATGTTTTTGCAGTCCGAGCGGAGAAACATCTTGCCGCCGTGCATCCCCGTTCCAGGAAAATTTCCGACAATTTTTCTGTTCTCGCAGCCCAGGCCAAGCGCAACGATTATTCCGCCGGCTTGGTATTCTCCAAGAAAGCTTCCGGCGCATCCGCCGATTATTATGACAGGGAACTTCTCTTTGTACGCTTTCATGTGAATCCCAGCGCGGTATCCGGCATTTCCCTTGACATATATCTTTCCGCCACGCATCGCATAGCCCGCAGCGTCGCCTACATTTCCATGAATGATTATTTTACCATCATTCATCGTATCTCCGACAGCATCCTGCGCATTTCCGTTTATAGTTATCTCTGCGCCGTTTAGATACGCGCCAAGAGCATTTCCGGGGATTCCGTCTATTACGATTTTTTTATTTCCCATTCCGGCAGCAATAAAACGCTGTCCGCATACGCCGCTAATGAAGCATTCTTCGTTAGAGGAGCGCAGTTGCTCGTTTAAGGATTTATAATCCAAATTGTTTGCCAATAAAACCATAATATTATACCACACCTCCAAACATTTTTCTACGCAATTCGGGGGAGAAAGCGGCAGATGTCGCATCAGTTTTTAAAAGATCAAAGTTAATCTCGTCAAGAGGCGTCTGCTCGCGGATTAGGGAAGTGTAAATACCCGCCCGATCTGTTTTTCCTATTAATATATATCCACATAAGTGGTTTTTCTTTGTAAATAATCGTTTAATATAATTATCTCCCTTTTCTTCGTACATTTGTCCGGTATACGTTCCGGCGGTCATTGCGTGCAAACCAAAAAATCCTATCGAGTTCATCGGGATTCCTTTATCGAAAGTTGCCGGCTCTCCCGCCATATTTAGCCCGGCGATTCTTCCTTGCATATATGCGTTTGGCAGAATCGCAAGGACTCTATGTGAGCCAAAGGAAATATCATCTGTTTCAACGCAGTCTCCCGCAGCATAGATGTTTTTTAAGGACGTGCGCATTTTAGAGTTTACGATTATTCCTCGCTCAACTTTGCCACCAGCATTTTTTATAAGCGAAGTGTTCGCTCTAACGCCAACTGCTAAAACTACGACATCAAAGGGTATGGTTTTTCCGCTTTGCATATGCGCAACATTCTTTTCAAAACGAGATACGCTATCGCTTAAGCAGAACGTTATTCCATTTTTCTCTAAATGTTTCTGCATTATTGCAGCGCACTCATCATCAAGAATGCTAGACAGCACCCTGCCGGCAAGGTCGCATACAGTTATGCTTTTCACTCTTTTAAGCAGTCCTTCCGCGCATTTAAGTCCTATTAGCCCTGCGCCAACAATGAGCACATTGCTAGAAGCGCTAACCGCTTTTTCTAGAGCAAGCATATCCGAAATGGTCATAAATTCAAACTTGTTCTCGACCAGATCAAGCCCGTTAAAAGGGGGAACAAAAGGCGACGAGCCGGTTGCAACGCAAATGCTAGAATAGGGAAGCTCTTGCCCGTCATTTAAAAGGATTGTTTTCTTGTTCTCATCAATAGAAACAGCTTCTTTACCATAAAGAACTTTGCAGTTATTGTCAGAATAAAAAGACTCAGCACGGTAGCTCATTTTTTCTAGCGTTGTTTTGCTCTCCAGATAATACGAAATGAGAGGACGGCAGTATGCCGGAGCATTTTCCTTTGACACCACCGTTATTTTTCCACGCTTGTCTACGCTACGAATTCCTTCTATGCATCCGGTGGCGGCAATGCTATTTCCTATAATCACATAATTCTTCATTTTAGGCCTCCCTTTCGTCATACACGATTGCCTTGTTAGGGCAGCCTTTGACGCATGCGGGCTCACCGGACGAATTGTTAAGGCAAAGCTCGCATTTTTGCATAACTCCGCTTTCGCTAGGAGCAAGCGCGCCATATGGACAAACGAGAATGCATGTTAAGCAGCCTACGCATCTATTTTGGTCAATTTTTACCACTCCGCCTTGAACGGAAATAGCCGCAGCTATACAACTTTTTACGCAAAGCGGGTCAGTGCAATGACGACAAGAAACGGCATAGGATATTTTCTCGTTTCCTTCGATGTGGATTCTCGGGAAAATAGGTTTTCCTTTTAGGGCTTCGGCCATATCGGTTTTTCCGGAGTTGGCAAAAGCGCAATTGTATTCGCATAAATGGCAGCCAAGACACCATTCTTCATTCACATAAACTCTTTTCATTATTATTCTCCCGCATGAGATATGCCTAAAATCTCAAGCTCTTTTTCGTTAAGGCCAACGCCTCTTAGCATTAACCTGTTTCCACGAAGAGCCTCAATGGAATTTATGCCCATTCCACCCATTATTTCCTTTATTTCATGTTGCCAGGCCGTCATAAGGTTAACGAGTCTGTTGCTGCCAATGTCCGGGTTTAGTCTCTTTACTAGGTCCGGCCGCTGAGTCGCAATGCCCCAGTTGCTCCTGCCTGTCTGGCACGTCCGGCAAAGGTGACAGCCAAGAGCTAAAAGCGCTGCTGTTGCGATGTAGCACGCATCCGCACCAAGAGCAATT
>JAGCYK010000081.1 GCA_017960845.1 Clostridia bacterium
GATAAGTGCGTCCTTTTACTTTTTTTAAGGATGATAATTGAATTATGAAAAAAGTTGGAATCGTAATGGGAAGCGCGAGCGATCTTCCCATCGTAAAGAAGGCAATGGACACACTAGACTCGTTTAGTGTTCCGTACGAAGCGCACGTTTATTCTGCGCATAGAACTCCCCATGAAGCAGCTTCGTTTGCTTCAAAAGCAAGAGAGAACGGATTCGGAGTAATTATTGCTGCGGCCGGAATGGCTGCACACCTTGCCGGCGCTATTGCGGCCCAAACAACGCTTCCGGTGATAGGTATTCCTTGTAAGTCAGATAAGCTTGACGGAATGGACGCGCTTTTATCTACAGTGCAGATGCCTTCCGGCATTCCGGTTGCAACAGTTGCCATAGACGGAGCTACAAATGCTGCGCTTCTAGCTTGTCAGATTCTTGCTTTAAGCGACATTGAACTTGCTAAAAAACTTGACGAGAAAAGAAGAGCAGATGCAAAAAAAGTGCTGGAAAAAGACCACGAAATCATGCTCGGGCTAAATAAGCAATAACAGGAGGATTTTATGGGCGGTTTTTTCGGAATGACATCAAAAAGAGATTGCATTGTTGACGTGTTTTTCGGTACGGATTATCACTCGCACCTTGGCACGCACAGAGCCGGAATGGCAGCATATGACAAAGAAACTGGTCTTCAGCGAGAAATCCACAGCATAGAGAATTCTCCTTTTAGAACTAAGTTTTCCGGAATAGCTGAAAAAATGCGTGGCACAAGCGCAATCGGATGCATTAGTGACTTTTATCCTCAGCCGCTCCTAGTGCGCTCAAACCTTGGAACATACGCTATATGCGTCACCGGTGTAGTTAATAATTCCGAAGCGCTTATTCATCAATACCTTTCTTTTAGCGGCGGACACTTTGACGCAATGACCGGCGGAAAGGTTAATACTACTGAACTAGTTGCTGCTCTAATTAACCAAAAGAACTCTTTTAGAGACGGAATTCTGTTTGCTCAAAAGGCAATTGACGGAACCGCCTCTATTTTAATACTTAAAGACGATGGAAAAATCATTGCTGCTAGGGATAGATTCGGAAGACTTCCCATGCTCATAGGCAAAGGAGAGGACGGATACTGCGTCACCTTCGAGCATTTCGCATATAGAAAATTAGGCTACGAAGATGAAAGAGACTTAGGCCCGGGAGAGATCGTAGAACTTTCGCCTGATGGAATAAAGCAGCTTGCCCGGCCCGGCAAAGAGATGAAAATGTGCTCGTTCCTTTGGTCGTACTATGGATATCCCACATCGACTTATGAAGGCGTGAACGTTGAGATAATGAGATACAAAAATGGCGGAATTATGGCCAAGAACGATGCAGAGATAGGCAACAACAAGGATGTAGACTATATATGCGGCGTGCCTGATTCTGGAACTCCGCATGCCATAGGCTATGCAAATAAGGCAAATATACCTTTTGCTCGTCCATATATTAAATATACGCCGTCCTGGTCAAGAAGTTTCATGCCTCCCATTCAAACCGAGCGCGAGCGCATAGCTAAAATGAAGCAGATTCCGGTGCATGAGCTAATAGAAAACAAATCGCTTTTATTTGTGGACGACTCAATCGTTAGAGGCACGCAGCTTAAAGAGACTGTAGAATTCCTATACAAACACGGAGCAAAAGCTGTACATATGCGTTCGGCATGTCCGCCAATTATGTATGGCTGTAAATTCCTCAATTTTTCAAGAGCGACTTCGGATATGGAACTTCTTGCAAGAAGAACAATAGTCGAACTTGAGGGAATGGAAGGACTTGAATTTATGGAAGAGTACTCAAGGAGCGATACTGAAAGGGGAAAAAGACTAAGAAAAGCAATCTGCGATAAATTTGGTTTCGAATCGCTTGAGTTTCAAAGCCTAGAAGGCGTTTTAGAAGCAATTGGCATTGACCCGTGTAAGCTTTGTACATATTGCTGGAACGGAAAGGAGTAAAAAATGGGCAGCAAATCTAGATCTAAAAGTTATGCCGCTGCCGGAGTGGATATCACGGCCGGATATAAAGCGGTAGAGCTTATGAAAAAGCATATAGCAAGAACGGTTGTTAGCTCTGGTTCTGAGGCAATAGGTGGCTTCGGCGGACTATTTGAGCTTGACCTTTGTGGCATTGAAAAGCCAGTGCTTGTATCCGGAACGGACGGGGTAGGAACAAAGCTTAAACTTGCTTTTTTGATGGATAAACACGATACGGTGGGTATAGACTGCGTTGCGATGTGTGTCAATGACGTAATATGCTGTGGCGCAAAACCTCTCGTATTTTTAGATTATATAGCCTGTGGAAAGAATGTTCCCGAAAAGATAGCCGAAATAGTATCCGGTGTATGCGAGGGATGCGTTCAGGCGGGAAGCGAGCTGAGCGGAGGCGAAACTGCCGAGATGCCCGGCTTTTATCCTGTAGACGAATATGACCTTGCTGGTTTTTCTGTTGGAATTGTAGATAAAAACAAGATTATAGATAAAAAAAGCATGAAAGAGGGAGACGTGATGATAGCTCTTCCTTCTTCTGGCGTGCATTCAAATGGCTTTTCGCTTGTTCGCAAAGTTTTTGATATAGAAAAATGCGATTTAAAAGCTCCTGTAGACGAACTAGAAGGAAAGAGTCTTGGAGAGGTCCTTTTAACTCCCACTAAGATTTATGTTAAGCCTATGCTCGCTCTTTTTGAAAAAGTTAAAGTTAGGGGCGTTTCGCATATTACAGGCGGCGGTTTTTATGAAAATATTCCGAGGTCCATTCCTGAAGGACTTGGCGTTCGCATAAATAAGGACGATGTTAAAGTTCTGCCCATCTTCAAGCTAATCCAAAAGACAGGAAAAATAAGCGAAAGAGATATGTTCAATACCTTTAATATGGGCGTTGGAATGTGCGTAACGGTAGATAAAAACGATGTATCAACATCGCTAGATATTCTTAGATCATTTGGTGAGCAGCCTTACGTTCTAGGAACAATCGAGAAAAACGAAGATAAGATCGTGATAGAGGGAATTCTTGATGACTGATAAAGCTAGAATTGCCGTACTTGTCTCAGGTGGAGGAACGAACCTGCAAGCTCTTTTAGACGCACAAAAGGCTGGCATTTTAAAAAGCGGGCAAATCTATCTCGTTATTTCAAACAATCCTTCGGCATATGCGCTAGAGCGTGCTAAAAACGCGAATGTTAAGACCGAAGTAGTTACAAAAAAAGAGTTTAAAGAGTGTTTCGAAGATAAATTAATAGAGATTCTGAGGAGCAATGAAATAGATTTAATAGTTCTAGCAGGATTCATGTCTATTTTATCCGAAAAGTTTACTTCAACTTTTGCTGAGAGAATCATAAACGTTCATCCTTCGCTTATCCCTTCATTCTGCGGAAAAGGATATTATGGACTAAAGGTTCATGAAGAAGCGCTCGCTAGAGGAGTCAAAGTTACTGGCGCGACAGTGCATTTTGTATATGAGATTCCTGACGGGGGAAGGATAATAATGCAAAAGGCAGTACGAATCCTTCCAAATGATACCCCTGAATTACTACAAAAGAGTGTTATGCGCCAGGCCGA
>JAGCYK010000082.1 GCA_017960845.1 Clostridia bacterium
AGGTCAACTAGCATGTTGTGCTCAGCTAGCTCTTTTTCGTCGCTTAGGAGTTTCTTTTCCAGCTCAGCGTCTTCTCTTTCCGTCTTTCCTCTTTTGCTTGTCCCGGCCAGGGGAAACGTCCTTAAAGTCCCGTTTTCCAGTTTAACTAGAGTTTCGGGCGAAGCGCCTGCTACTTCAACGTCAGTGCCGGAAAAATCGACCATGTCAGGCGAAGGGTTAATCGTTCGAAGCATTCTGTATGTTCCAAGTAGACTTCCTTCAAACGGAGCTTCGAGCCTATTTGATAGCACTATTTGGAAGATATCGCCTTCTCTAATGTGCCCTTTAGCGCGCTCAACCATTGAGCAGTACTCTTCTTTGCTAAATAATGCGCTGACCTCGCCGGTCATTGTCCCGGCTTTTTCATTTGACTTATTGCCGCTAAAAAGGAGCTTAACCATGCTTTCTAGCTCGCTAGCCGCCCGGTTATACTCCTCCTCACCGCCTTTAAGATTCATATTAGCAATGAGTACTATTTTCTGGCGGACATTATCAAAAGCAATAACTTTATCAAACAGCATTAGGTCTACGTCTTTAAAAGCTTCACTGTCTTCGGTTTTAATCCTGACTGCTTTTTCGCTATATGCTAGATAGTCGTATGAAAAATATCCAACGAGCCCTCCTGTAAACGGCGGAAGATAATCAAAGCGCGGGCTTTTATGTTTTGACAAGATCTCTCTTAAAAAAGCTGAAGGATTATCGCATTCAAAGGTTTTATCTCCCACTTCCATCTTTCCGTCGATGCAGTTTATTTCCATCTTAGGGTCATAGCCTAGGAACGTATATCTTCCCCATTTGTCATTTGCCATAGCCGATTCTAGCATATAGCAGTGCGTGGATACTTTTTTAAGCAAACGCATTGTTTCAATCGGCGTAATGAAATCTGATAAAATCTCGCAGCTTATAGGCGCTACGTCATATGCGCCCTGTTCACCGAGTCTTTTTACTTCTTCAATCGTCGGAAGTATCGTCATTTTTTTCTCCTTTTTTAGCCTAAAAGCGATTTAAAACAAAAACGCCCTTGGCAAATAATTTTTGTCAAGGACGAATAATTATCTTATCCGCGGTACCACCCTGCTTTCACGGCCCTTTTTTAAAGCCATGCACTTATTAAGAATACTAACATATTCCCGGCAACTAAACGTATGCCCCCCCGTCGCAGAATACTCTAAAACGACTCGCTTCATTTGACTGCGCCCTCAGCGGTCCATTTGACAACTTGTTTCTCACCCGGCTCTCAGCCACTGACCGGACTCTCTGTAAAGGCATTATTGCCGTTATCTCCGCTTCAACGGTTTCAATTGAATTTTTTATGAGTATAGCACTCATTCTAGGCTTTGTCTACGATTTTTAATGATTTTTATTCGCAACTTGCATAAACCCGTCTTTTTGAAAAGCTAAATAAGAGAAAAAGAAAAAGGCTTTTTACTAAAATTAATTTTAGCAAGAAGCCTTCTTATGGTTTTTTTAAGTGATTTTAAGCGTTCTCTTCGCCTTCTTCGCTAGGCGTTTCAGGAGGAGTATATACTAAAGAAGAATCGATGTCGTAAATTCCGTCGAGCGTGCTGATAAGCTCTGCCGTCTTTCCATAGAACTTGATTCTATAGTACTTATATGAACTAGCGTTCTCTCCGGGCATATCCGAAGTGCTGTAAAGGTTTTCATTAACAAAGATATATGCTTCTATGCTTGAAGGCCAGTCGCTTGCAGACGACGCTGTTACATTGAACACGATCGTATCGAACTGAATTACTGTCTTTCTTCCCCAAAAGTCAGAGAGCTCTAAGTTCTGAACGCTCTTGTTGGAGATCTCAAAAACATACCCGCTAGTCTCAACAGATTTATATTCCTCTATAACTGACTTAAGCTTTGATGCGCTCATCTGGTTATTTGAAATTTTAGAGTCGTCATAGAAAGAAACGCCGAAATTGTAATTGAACTGGATTGCTGTTGAAAAGAGTGAGAAGTTAAGCTTACCAAGAACATCAGAGATTGTATACTTTCCGCTGTCTTTGCCTTCGCCCTGAAGCGAGTTATCCATTGCTACAGGGAGCCTTTCGCCCCAGTAATATATATTAACGGCGTCGTAATCCATAAAACTGCCGGTTGTAACCTCTCCGCTAGCATCGAGATATTTTCCGTACATAGCCGGCTCGATCGTAATTGAAGCCATTACTATTACGGTAGCAATCCCTGCAAGCGCTAAAGCGGCAATGAGTATTGTTATTATGTTTTTAACTGAATTCGACATTTTATTCCTTAACTATTTCCCTAAGCGATTAATCGCTAAGTAGTATAATATAACAATTCAAGCAAAATTACAAACAATTTTAAGCGCTTTGGTTATTTAGACTCGCTCGAATCCCACTTAAGCCCTTTGCCACGGCGCTCGTCGATTGTCTTAATAACATCTTCTGCGCTCGCTCCGTTCATTATGAGCTCGAATTCTTCCTGATAAATTGTCTCTCTTTCAATTAGAACTCTAACAACAGTGTCGAGAACCTGACGGTTTTCGCGAAGGATTGAAAGCGCTGTCTGGTGACCGGTCTCAACAATTTGATGGATTTCATTGTCAATAGTAGCCGCAGTATCTTCGGAGTAAGAGTGAGACGTTCCGTAGTCTCTACCGAGGAATACTTCCTGGCTGCCGCCGTAGTAGATAGGTCCGACGTTATCGCTCATTCCCCACTCGGTTACCATTCTTCTAGCAATATTGGTTGCCTGCTGAATGTCTCCGGCTGCTCCGGCGGAGATGTCTTGAATTACGATCTCTTCAGCTGCCCTTCCGCCCATAGTCATTGCAATGCGTGCTGTTAGGCGCTTAAGCGTTAAGTGCTCGTCGTCGGTGTCGGGGCGTGTCATTGTATAACCTGCTGCCATACCTCTGGGGATAATTGAAATCTCTTGAACGGGGTCGCAGTGTGGCTGGAGCCTATGCGCTACAATTGCGTGACCGCTCTCATGGTATGCCGTAATGCGCTTATCTACCTCGGTAACGAGTCTGGACTTTTTCTGCGGGCCCATAACGACTTTGTCGATAGCCTCGTAAATATCGTCCATAATAATCTCGCTGCGGCCTGCTCTAGCACAAAGTATTGCTGCTTCGTTTAATAAGTTTTCTATTTCAGCGCCCGTAAAGCCTGTTGTAAGGCGGGCAAGACGCTGGAAGTCTATCTCTCCGGAGATCGGCTTATTTCTCGCGTGAACTTTAAATATAGCCTCTCTGCCGCGTACGTCCGGGATGTGAACGTAAATTTGTCTATCGAATCTGCCGGGACGCATTAGCGCGGGGTCAAGAATGTCAACGCGGTTTGTTGCCGCCATTATTATAATGGATTCATTCGAATCGAATCCGTCCATTTGAACTAGGAGCTGGTTTAACGTCTGCTCTCTTTCGTCGTTTCCACCGCCAAGTCCCGCTCCGCGCTGACGGCCTACCGCGTCAATCTCGTCAATGAAGATAATGCAGGGCTGCGCCTTTTTAGCCTGAGCGAAGAGGTCTCTAACTCTGCTTGCGCCCACGCCGACAAACATTTCAACGAAGTCTGAGCCTGAGATCGAGAAGAAAGGAACGTTCGCCTCGCCAGCTACAGCTTTAGCAAACAGCGTCTTACCGGTTCCCGGAGGGCCTACAAGCAGCACGCCCTTAGGAACTCTAGCGCCGACCGAAACGAACTTATCCGGCGTCTTTAGGAATTCAACGATTTCAGCAAGCTCTGCTTTTTCTTCTTCTGCTCCGGCTACGTCAGTAAACCTAACTTTTAGCTTAGACTGAACTGTTGCTTTGTTCTTACCGAAGTCGCCCGAGGTATTGGTCGTATTTTTCATCATCTTAAACATATAGAAGAAAAGTAGAACCAAAGAAATAAGAAGGAATGACGGGTAAATGAACTCCGTCCAGCTTACCGAGTACCTGTTAGCCTGCTTAAATACGATTGGAGAAAAGCCGGCAAAAGACTCTAGGCTAGTGTCAGTCGTAATGTTGTAATTCTCGGTTAGACCTCTTATTATTTCTTCCCACTCAGCTTCAGCTGCCTGTTTAGCCGCTAGTCGCGCCGCCTCATCTTCAATAGAAGAGTAGCTTGAAACAAGCGACTTAGCCTGCGAAACCATCACATTGTATTTTTCAAGTTTGTTTTGATCTGCATTTGCTGTGTTGTAAAGATATACATAGTAACTTTTGTTGTTACTTGTGTATGACCAGGTGTCGCCGGACATTGCAAGCGGGTCCTTTTCGGTTGTATGTATCTCTCCATCGAAAAGCTTTTCAAAGAAAGCGGATGCGTAAATCTCCGTTGGAGAGTTAATAATGACAATCAAAATGATTACGGACACTGCTATTACCAGGGCACCAAGTATCATTAATAATCCTCTAGTTTTCGTTTTCATAATTTTTTTACCGTTCTATTTATGCTTTTTTTATTTTAGTCTGTGTATTCAACTGATTGAAGATAGAGTGCGCTTGCCGGGGCTAGCCCAAGAGCTTTCGACCTATCTTTTTGCTCCATAATTTCAATTAGGCTCCCCTGTGGGATTTCTTTCGAACCAATCTTCATTAGTATCGCTGCGATGATTCTTACCATGTTATATAGAAAGCCGTTTCCGGTAATTCTAAATACTACCGACGAGCCTTCGCGCGCTACCGAGGCGCTATAGATCGTTCTAACCGGCGATTTTGCGCTAGACCCGGCCGTCATAAAGGAAGAAAAGTCGTGCGTTCCTTCTAGCCCTCTCACCGCTCTATCCATAGCGCTAACGTCTAAGCTTTTTACCCAGGTCTCTCTACCGGCTCTAAGCGGGCTTTCTACTGGCGAGGAGTACATCCTGTACATATACGTTTTTTTCTTTGCGCTTTTTCTCGCATCGAAATCATTCGGTTTTTCTTCGCAGCGGATTACGCGGATTTTAGCAGGGAGATAGAAGTTAATCGCCGCAACCCATTTCGGTCCCGGCATAATCTTTTCTGAATCGAAATGCGCTACCTGCCCAAGAGCGTGAACGCCTTCGTCCGTCCTGCCACTGCCAGTTACGCTTACAGGGCGCCCGGTGATTTTTTCGATGGCTTCTTCTAAGTGCTGCTGAATCGTTTCCTTTTCGTTAGGCTGCTTTTGCCATCCATGGAACCCGCTCCCGTCATACTGGACTGTTATTACGTATCTCAAACCTAAACGCTCCTAATTGCAAGATAAAAATACTCTTTTAGCATATTGATTGTACCAAAGAGTTTTAACCGCGTTTTTAACGAATTATTAAAATTAGATTAGAATTTTAAATAATCACAAACGCGCTTATTATTTCAAGGCCAAACCAGTTGTACGTTAAAAGGAGCACTCCGAAATAAAAGGCGATAAATAGCACCCAGAATAGTAGGTCCACTAGGCCGTACTTCATCCTTTTAAGACGCTTTCTCTTCCCTCCGTGGTAGCACCTCGACTCCATTGTGTCGCCTAGGTCAGAAGCTAAGCGAATAGATGAAACTAAAAGCGGTATTAACACCG
>JAGCYK010000083.1 GCA_017960845.1 Clostridia bacterium
GATGCTTGACATCCCGGTTTTAGGTGCAATTCCATGTGGCAATCTAGAAGAAATAGAAGAGTATGCAGAAGATCATATTCAGCTTCCAAGGGATTTTGTTGGAAAAGGAAAGTATTTCTTTTTAAGAGCTAGCGGAGACTCGATGATAGGAGCGGGAATAGAAAGCGGAGATTTGGTTTTAATTAAACAAACCGATCACGCTGAAAGCGGAAAGATAGTAGCAGCGCTTTCTACAAATGCTGTAACGCTAAAAAGGCTGAAGTTTGATGGAAAGAGATACTATCTTCATCCAGAGAACGATAGTTACGAAGATATTTATCCAGATACGTTAGAAATACAAGGCATCGCGGTAAAAGTAATAAAGGACATAAGGTACGAAATATTTAGATAAGAAGGGAAAAGAAGATGAAATACTATACAATCAACTGTCCGTACTGCTACACGGAAAACAAAGATATAACCATAGACGGAGAAAGCGGAATAATGGTTTGTTGCAACTGCGGTCAGGAAATTTATGTGGCTGTAAGAAAAAAGAATGTGCACCGGCCTATAAAAAAGTCATTTTGGGGAGCGCTTGTCACAGCACTGTTTTCCTTTTAGTCTTTTTACAATATTTAGTTACAACAGCGGAGGTCGTTTTATACAAATGACTTCCGTTTTCATTTAAATAAAAAATAAAGGGGTTTTTATGTTGAAAAGGAAGTACAAATAATGTATACTAACACAAACTTTAACAAAACCAGCTCACTGTTTGTCCACCGGCGCGAAGCATCTATTTACATAAAGAAGCATTTTGCAAATAGATTCTCACTTCGGTTTTTTTATTAATTAAAACTAATGCCACAAATGATGCTAAATAACTTGAAAATTTCTATCACATTGTGATAGAATTATCATAATTATATACGAGAAGGGGTTCTTGACGGGTTTTATGACTGACTAGACATGCATTTTAGATAAATAGAACTTGTAAGAAAAGTGTGGCAAAAGAAAAAGGGGAAAACCATATATCTTGAGATTTGGTGGCTATATTGAATTAACGACTTTTAGCTCATTCAAACATCTAGATAAATACAATATAAAGGGAAGAAGTAAAATTGACAGTAACGATAGTAATGGACGTTCCATCAACTGAGAACAACGGAACCTCTGTGGCTTGCATGAATCTTGTCAGATATCTTATCAGCTGCGGCGACGAGGTCCGTCTTTTAGGTTGTGACGAACAAAAAAAAGAAGATCCGGGATATTATTATGTTCCGAAGATAAATTTCCCGCCTATAATAAACAGCATAGTAAAGAAAAACGATGTTGCGCTGGCCAGGCCGGTTAACGAGACTATTAGAAAGGCTTTTGACGGAGCGGACATAGTGCATATTATGATTCCGTTTATGCAGGCGCACCGTGCAGTAAAGATAGCAAAAGAAATGAATATACCGGTAACGGCGGGTTTTCACTGCCAGGCGGAAAATGTAACCAGCCACATCCAGCTTATGAACAGCAAATTTGCGAATAAGCTGTTCTATAAAACGATTTATAAAAGTTTTTATAGCAAAGTGGATGCGATTCATTATCCCACAAACTTCATTAGGGATATTTTTGAAAGAGAGACTAAGCATAAAACAACCGGATACGTTATTTCAAACGGTGTAAACGAATTGTTTGTCAGAGAGCAGGTAGAAAAGCCGGAAAACCTAAAGGACAAGTTCGTAATTCTCTTCATCGGCCGGTTTGCCAAGGAAAAGTCGCACAAGGTTTTAGTTAAAGCCGTTAAACACAGCAAATATAAGGATAAGATTCAGCTTGTCTTTGCAGGAGCGGGTCCGAGAATCAAGGAAGTTAAAAGATGCGCTAGAAGGTGCAAGATCAATCCGCCCATAATTAACTTTCTTTCGCGCCCGGAGCTTGTTAAGCTTATAAATTACAGCGATCTGTATTGTCATCCTTCAGAGGTGGAGATAGAGGGAATAGCATGTCTTGAAGCAATTTCGTGCGGACTTATTCCGCTTATTTCGGATTCAGAGAGGAGCGCTACGAGAGATTTTGAAGTATACGTCAGATGTCTATTCAGAAAAAAGAATTCAAAAGACTTGGCAGAAAAGATAGATTTCTGGATTGAAAACCCTGAGGTTAAGAAGGAATACGAAAAGAGATATTTATCCTTTGCGAATAATTTCAGCCTATTAAGCAGCATGAAGCAGATGAGGGATATGCTTTCAGAGTATTCGCTTATTAGAGGAGATTCGATGTGAAAGAAGTGAAGGTTATTTATTACAGCGACCTGGTTAATGACGATTTTGCACGAAATAATATAGAAACCAAGGAATTACCAGAAAATTATAAATATGTAAATAAGAACATATTTTACAGGTTTTTTGAATTTGTCATTTATGAGCTGAGTGTCCGTCCGGTCGTTTTTTTCTACATTAAAATAAAATACAAGCAAAAGTTCGTAAACAAAAAGGCGATGAAGGGTTTTAAAAGGAAGGGCTTCTTCCTGTATATAAACCATACGAACGAAGATCTCGATGCGTTTGTTCCAAATATGATCGCATTTCCAAATAAAGCCTTTATTATAGTCCATAGGGATGCTTTTTCAATAAAAGGAATCGGAACGCTCGTGAAGATGCTGGGAGGAGTTCCTATTCCATCAACTAGAAGCGAGTATAAAAACTTTTTGGATGCGGTTAATTATAGGGTGGACA
>JAGCYK010000084.1 GCA_017960845.1 Clostridia bacterium
GTAAAACAATTTATGCTAAAACCATCGCCAATACGCCAAGGGGCGATGACAAATCCGGACGCTCATACTGCGGAATAGGAGGAACGGCAATTTCAATATTTTCAGCAAGCCTTCTTGCGAAATAGTTTCTTGCGCCCTGGTTAAGCGCTACGCCGCCTCCGGTCAAATAGAACTTTGTATTTTTTGGATAATCATGAAGTTCTAGGTTTTTCTTTATAACACGAATGATTTTATCTACTATTTTTTCAGCATTAGCGTTTATGCCTTTAGCTGCAAAGCCTTTCTTCTGCCCTGCAACAGTTATCTCGTAATCATCTCTATCGCCAAACTCAAGGTTATATACAATCTTGCGCTTTAAACTCTCTGCGTAAGAGTATCTTATAGAATTTCTCATGCGAATCTCGTTAGTAATGTGCCCTCCTCCAAGTGAAAATGAAAACTGCCTGAGCAGTCCGTCTCCACGAACAAAAGCTACGTCGGTAACTAAATAGCCAACGTCAATAATAATTGCATAGCGGTCACGAACGCTATCTGGAATAACAAGAAGAGATTCAGCTAAAAGGCTGCTAATGTATTCGTACTCTTCTATTCCGAGTCCTTTAAGAATGGAGTCAATAGTATCCGTAAAAGACTTAAGAGCAAACATACAGGAAATAACGCCACCAAGCTTGCGTGCGCTTACGCCTACCGGCTCAATCATTTTCCTTTCATTTTCAGTAAAGTAATATACAGGCTGAGAGTGAATTAGTATTAAAGAAGGGTCTGAAGGCAGCGGAAACGAATCGTGAAGCTCTGTAACGTCGTCTGAGGTTAGTTTATGCTTTCGGTCGAAGTTGACACTTACCTCTTTGCATTGAGTAACAGTAAACTGCCCGGGAACGCCTACTGTAATAGAATTAATCTTGATTCTTGCTTTGCTCTCAACTTCGCTGAGCGCTTGACCTATAGCGCTAGAAAGACTTGGAACGTCCACCCACTTTCCATCAAGGAATCCCGCATATCTGCATTCACTGCTGGCATCTACAACGATACTGCCTCCAGTACCTTTTCGCCCTACAAGAACCGTGACTTTGCTTGATCCTATTTCAAGAATTGCAGTTTGTTCGCCCATTTTATGTCATTCTCCCGGTCGGCTACAAATACTTTTAAAATGTAAAAAGCCGCACTTTTTTTTCTAATGACAATTATAAACAATACCCCTTTTTATGTCAATGCTAAGTGAACTTTTTTGCTTATGCTCATCTCTTCCAGTCCGTTAGAAATTATTTATGTGAGCTTACCTAATTTAGAATTATTTTTTTCGTGAAAGTGACAATAGCTATAGCGGAGTGAAAAAGTGATTTCACCCCGCTATGGTTCTTTTACTAAATTATCCTTAAAAAGGCTTTAGTTATGTGCTCATTTATTCTTCTTGAGCTATAACTTCTTCTTCCATTACTTCTTCAGCGGTCTCAACCTGTTGCGCGTCAGCAGGAGCGCTGCTTAGCGGAGGAAGGCTTCTGTCAGGAACTGACTCGTAAGCCTTGAACATATCCTCGACCGTCTCTTTAGCCGGTGCTTTTGTAAAGAGCGAAACAACCGGGACAATAATAAAGCCGAGAAGCATTGTCCACGCACCTACATAAATAGGCGAAGAGAACAGATATTTATAAATGAACGAGCTAGTAAACTCTACAGGAAGCGAGCCAGCTGTCATAGAAAGCACAAATGCGGTAACGCTCATTGCAACACCGAATATAAAGCAGGCTATGACTGAGGCCTTTGTGGTTCTCTTCCAGTAAAGGCTATACATAAACGGGGCTAGGAAAGCTCCGGCTAATGCACCCCAGCTTACGCCCATCATCTGCGCTATAAACGAAATGTTGTATGTGTCGTAAATAATAGCTATAACTGCAGAGAGTGCAATGAAGAATGCGCAGAGCACTCTAAGAGTAAGCATCTGCCCCTTCGGAGACATATTCTTGCGTCTATCCTTTATTATATCAAGAGTAATTGTTGAGCTTGATGATAAAACTAAAGAAGAAAGCGTGCTCATTGATGCAGATACAACAAGTATCAATACAAGAGCGATAAGTATCGGGCTTATATTCTGTATCATCGTAGGAACAATCTCGTCAAACTTAATACTTTCTGCGCTATAGAATAGTCTTCCAAAGCCACCGAGGAAGTAGCATCCGCCGGCAACGATGATCGCAAAAAGCGTAGAGATTATCATTCCCTTTCTTATTGAAGACTCGCTCTTTATAGAATAGAATTTTTGAACCATCTGCGGAAGGCCCCACGTTCCGAGACTTGTCAGGATAATAACCATTATAAGTCCGTAAAAATCCGGGCCAAAGAAGGATGTAAACGGCGCATTAAGCTCGCTTCCATCCGTAATTTGAGAAAGCTGCGCAATAGCTTCGCTAGGGCCTCCTTTAAGTGAAAGCACGGCTGCTATTACGGCAACGATACCGATAAGCATTATAATGCCCTGAATAAAGTCGTTCCAGGCAGTAGCCATATATCCGCCTATTAGCACATATACAGCGGTAACAAGTGACATCACTATTACGCAAACCGCATAAGGTATATCGAATGCCATTTGGAAAAGGCTACCGAGTCCTTTAAATAGAGAAGCAGTATATGGAATCAAAAAGATAAAGATAATAAGTGAAGCGAATATTTTAATTCGGTCATCACCATATCTTTTTCCGAAAAAGTCTGCCATAGTGGCGGATTTAAGATGCTGCGTCATCAGACGGGTTCTACGCCCGAGCACCGCCCAGGCAAGCAGCGAACCTATAACGGCATTGCCGAGGCCTATCCAGGTTGCTGCGATACCGTATTTCCAGCCGAACTGTCCGGCATATCCGATAAAGATAACTGCCGAGAAATAAGAAGTGCCGTAGGCAAAAGCGGAAAGCCACGGTCCGACCGTTCTTCCGCCGAGGACAAAACCATCGACGGATTTAGCGCTTTTGCTGGACCTAAGCCCTATAAAAATCATAACCGCAAAATAAATGAGAAGAACGGCTATGTACAAAATTGTGATCCAAACTCCAGTCATTTTCTAGTTCCTTATATCCAGATTTACATTAAATAGAATTTTAAAGCATCGTAGATAAAATATCAAGCGAATACTGCTTTCATATTTCTATTGAAACTTTTCTTTAAGCTTATAATGAAAAATAAAAAGAAAAAAACCAGTTCAAAATTTTGGTTTTTTTCAATATTTTATTAATGTTTTAAACTTTGCGTTTAGATAAATAGGGTTAAATATATAATCTGACATATCTTCATTACACCTCTTTTTTATTCTTTTACTTTCCAATAACCATCTTTATTAGATCCTATTCTTTCTATCATATTATTAGAGATTAACTTTGAAATAATCCTTTGAACTGTTTTCTCTGATTTATTAATTCTTATTGCCAATTCTTCTTTGGTAATATGCTCGTTTGCATATATTAAATTAAAAATTGTTTGTTCTTGTTTGTTTAAATGGACATTTGTCTGGACATTTAAATGGACATTTGTCCTGATAAATTCGAAAAAGAATCCGTATGCTACCTTTCTAAAGTTCCATGAAACATTTTGCTTGATACATAATTCATTAACTCTTTGAAAGCCAGTTCCTGATTTTTCAACATCTTTACTTCTAAACAAAATGTCTAATATCAGTCTATTACGCTTAAAAGATGAAAGATTATTATTAATA
>JAGCYK010000006.1 GCA_017960845.1 Clostridia bacterium
GTCCATAATATTAATTCGATCAGGAGAAGAAGCATAGTATTCTGCAACGCCAATTGCCGCAGAAACTATTGCAAAACTTTCAATATAGCCAATCATTATGAATGATGAGACAACAAAATGTCCACTTGGATCATAGTACATCACTGGATTATTCTTGCTATAAGCGTATAGATTAAGTCCATTAATAGTAGTTGGATCAAGATAATCCGCACTATCAGGACTTATGAATCTTCCTATTTCAGAATCGTAATACCTTGTCAACAGATAATACAGCCCTGTCTCGTTATCATAATAGTATCCACGATAGCGTATGGGGTTTATTATCCCCATATTAAAAGGACTATATACATTAATTATATGTTTCCACCTAAATTGAGTCAATATGTTTCCGCTAATGCATTATCACGTTTTATTATATCTCCTATAGCTTGGACAAAGCCTTTTTCTCCTAAGAGATTATATGCGCTTACGGCATCTCCGTCATTGGAAATTACAAAACCTGCCATACCGTCAAAAGCGATATAGCATTTTGCGTTTTTATAATAATCTTTTAAAATGTCTCTTAACGGCCCAGACTTTTGTTCATATGTCCGGTCTTGTAGCCTCCAAGATCAAGCGACACATAGGTAAAGCCGAGTGCCTTTAGCTCTTCATTTATTTCGCCGGCGCGCTCCAGCGCTAAACCAAACTGAGAAGGCGGCATTTCTATTCTGGCGCTTAGCCCATGTATTCTCACTCTAACCTGTTCTATTCCAAGATCTATTAAAAACTGCTCAGCCTGTTCAACCATTTTAAGTTTATCTATGGTTATGGTCTCTCCGTAAACGAATCTCGAGGCTAGGCATGCAAAAGAAGGTTTGTTAAAAGTTGGCAGCCCCATTTCCTTTGATAGCTGTCTAATCTCGCTTTTGCTCAAACATACTTTTCTAAGTGGGCTATCTATAGAAAGCTCTTTTATTGCTTGTAGCCCCGGTCTATAATCCCCCTCGTCATCAACGTTCGAGCCCTCAACTACCTTTCCTAGCCCCTCTTTAGCCGCTAGATCTAGCATTTTTGAAAAAAGTGCTTTCTTGCATAGATAGCAGCGGTTAGGCGGATTGGACGAAAAGCCTTCTACTGAAAGCTCGTCAGAGTCAATTATTATTTGTTTTATCCCGCGCTCCTTGCAAAAAGAAATCGAAGCGTCAAGTTCTCTAGAAGGAAAAGAGTGCGACCTAGCTGTCACTGCGGTTGCGCATTCCCCTAGAGTATCAAATGCCACGTTTAGAAGAAAAGTAGAGTCTACGCCGGCTGAAAAAGCGACGCAGACTTTTTTCTGATCTAATAAATACTTTTTTAAAGCTTCTAATTTTTCGTATTTATTCATTTTTTTATTTCTTTATAAAAAGACTCTTTTATTTCTTTTATAGAGCAGTTTTTCTCTATTGCCAAACGGCTTAAGTCCTCAAACTCGGGCTTTATTCTTTCAATTCCGCATCCAAAGGATCTTTTGCCCCTTATTTTGCCATAAAGCGTATCTACTACCACTTCTTCTCTATCAAGAACGTATCTACTGTATCTAGCCTCTCTAATGCCGATAGTGGTCGTATGCTTGAAAATAAGCTGTATCATCTCGCTCTTTTTTTCTTCCGAGCAAATAACACTGAGTTTAACCCCTGGCCTGCCTTTTTTCATTCCTATCTGGCTGACGTAGACGTCTTTAGCCCCGCTTTTAAGTAAAACGCTCGTTGCAAACGCAACTTCTTCGCCCGTAATGTCGTCCATATTGCAGGATAGCTCTACTACTTGTTCACTGCTATCCTCTTCTTCGCCGAGCAGTGCGCGCACGCAGTTAGCTTTTTCAAAATCTTTCTTACCCATTCCGTATCCCACAAGGTCAATCTTCATTAGCGGAAGTTGAACAAAAGCGGAAGAAAAGTATTTAATTAGAGCGGCGCCCGTTGGCGTGCAAAGCTCGCTTTTTATGTCTCCGTAGTAAATAGGAATTCCTTTTAAAAGGAACGCTGTAGCAGGAGCCGGGACGGGCAGAACGCCATGAGCGCAGTGAACAACTCCGCTTCCAGTACAAACCGGCGATGAAATGATTCTATCCGGAGAAATCTCGTCAATTAGCATGCAAACAGCCGTAATGTCAACGAGCGCGTCCATAGACCCGACTTCGTGAAAATGAATATCTGAAACCGGCTCGCCGTGCACATGGCTTTCAGCTTCTGCTAGAAGGTTATAAACGGATATAATATCCTTTTTTATGTTTTCGTTAATATTAAGGCAGCTAACAATCTCTTTTATATCATTTAGCTTAGTATGGTGATGATGGTGATGCCCCTTCTCGTGTGCACGTACGTGCTCACCATCTTCCTCTTCTCCTCTTACCTTTACTTTAAATGACGTGCCTTCGATGCCGCATTTTTTTGTTTTTTCGGCCGAAACTTCTACGTGCGGGATATTAAGCGCATTAAGTTTAGCAATAAACTCGTCCTTAGAAGGAATCAGCTCTAATAGCGAAGCTGCGAGCATATCTCCGGCCGCACCGGAGAGGCATTCGAAATATAGTGTCTTCATTGTCTAGCGGGCCTCCATATGATTTATTTTGCTGGCTAAAAATCCGGCTCCAAAGCCGTTGTCAATATTAACCACACTCACTCCGCTCGCGCACGAATTGAGCATAGAAAGCAGCGCGCTGATTCCTCCAAAGGAGGCTCCGTATCCTACGCTTGTCGGCACCGCTATAACCGGGCAGTCAGCCAGTCCGCCTACAACGCTAGCAAGCGCGCCTTCCATTCCGGCAATTGCGATAATGACTGAAGCGTTCATAATGTCAGAGGCGTGCGATAGAAGCCTATGTAGCCCGGCTACGCCAACGTCGTATAGCCTAACTACCTCATTGCCGAAAAATTCGCTAGTTACGGCCGCTTCTTCAGCTACCGGAATATCGCTCGTGCCACCGGTCGCTATTACAATTTTTCCAAGCCCGTCCTTTTCAGGCATGTCCCCGGCCACTGCGATTCTAGCCTCTTCGAAATAACTAATATCTATTTCTTTTTTTAGGTCGGCGGCCTTTTCAGCGTCAATTCGGGTTATAAGGACACGCTTTCTACCGCTAGAGATGAGCGCCTTAACAATCCCTGTAATCTGCTCAGCGGTTTTAGAAGCGCCGTAGATTACTTCTCCTACGCCCTGACGAATGTCTCTATGAAGGTCAACTTTGGCATAGCCTAAATCTAAAAAAGGCTGCTCTTTAAGTTTAAGAAGAGCCTCTTCTACGTTTAACTTGCCATCTCTAACCGATTCTAAGATTTGTTTTATATCGTTCATTTTTCCTTTTAAAAAGCGGCCAAGGTTATTACACCCCCGGCCGCCTTTAACAATATCAATATTTTTTATTCATTATCTGGCTTATGATGGCGAATAACTCCAAGGGGATCTTTTATTAAGACCAGTATTAGCCAAGCCACAAGGCCTAAAACAACGACGCTTATTCCTAAAAGCGAGTCATTTAAAATATCTGCTAGAGCTGCATTGAAGAATTCTTCCTTTAGCTCAGCGAACTCGAATATTGCGTCAACAAACCACATGATGGATGCGCCCCAGTACATAAGGCTGAGCACTCCCAGTCTCATCTCTGCTCTTTTAGGGCTTCTATACCAAACAAGTGTGCTAACTACGGCAGCGAGAATTGTAATTAGTAGAGTCATATCACGCCTCCTCAGCCACGTTTACTTTTGCCGAACGCTTTTGCATTAAATGCGTAATACCAACCATAGCTAACCATACTCCGGTGACAAGTAGAGCCATAGTTACGCCTACCGTTCCCATTTCTTTTAGCATTTCGATTGCATCTTCCGGGTTAGCTGCCGCCGTTAGGAAAGGAAACCAAGGCACGACCTCTCCGTGCCAGAGATGTTCAAACGCCAGTAGGAATGCACCTCCCCAAAGAAGACTTGCAAGCCACTTTAATTTAGCAAGAAAAGGAAATCTGGGTTTATGCTCGGTCTTACTAAGCGTAGCATCGCCTTGCTTAACTTCCAGTTTCGCTTTCTTTTCTTTTGCTGTCATTACTCCTATTGCAACCGAAACTATTATTGCTTCAGTTGCCGGAACAAGAAAACAAGCCATTATATTAATCCTCCAAAAAAAGTAAGAAATCTTAAAATAATCAAACTAACTAAAACTTATGCTATTATTCTATAAACGAAGCATCCTTTTGTCAAGATATGACCGCTGCATAGCGCGCAAGGTAGATGCGCTATAAGCTCTAGTCAGAGAACTTAAGTATTAATAGTTTTCAGCGTTAACTTCGAAGTATGCCTGAGGATGATTGCATACAGGGCAAACGTCAGGAGCTTTTGTGCCTACTACGATGTGGCCACAATTGCGGCACTCCCAAATCTTTACTTCGGACTTAGCAAATACTTCTTTAAGCTCAACGTTCTTTAAAAGCGCGCGGTATCTTTCTTCGTGATGCTTTTCTATTGCAGCAACGCCTCTAAACTTCTCGGCAAGCTCAGGAAATCCTTCCTCTTCAGCTGTTTTAGCGAATCCTTCGTACATATCCGTCCACTCGAAGTTTTCTCCATCAGCTGCTGCTTTTAAGTTATCTGCAGTTGAGCCGATACCATTTAATTCTTTAAACCACATCTTAGCGTGCTCTTTTTCGTTGTCTGCAGTCTTTAAAAACAGTGCAGCGATTTGCTCGTAACCTTCTTTCTTTGCTTTAGAAGCGAAATAGGTATATTTGTTTCTAGCCTGAGACTCTCCGGCGAAAGCTGCGGCAAGATTCTTTTCTGTTTGTGTTCCTGCGTAGGGATTAGCCTTTTTTTCCATTAATTTATCTCCTTTTGCTTTGCAAACCGGGCAGATCGGTTCCTGACCGTCTTCTACCTCGAATTCTTTCTTACATATCTTGCAAACATATGTTTTCATATCGTTTCTCCTCCTATCATTTTGCTTAAATCTTCTCTTGAACATTCTACAATAAAAGTGAAGATAAATAAAGAGAAAAACCAATTTTATTTTTTAGTTTTTTATTTATGATGCTTTTTCGAGTGCGCGAAAACTATTTTTCCTTCTCTCTATTTATATTTTTCCCTATTGTGCATTCAACCTATTTACTTTATGTATTGTTCGTATTATACTTTTTCGTATCAAATAGAAAAAAGGGAGATTAGAAAGAGAATGAACGACACTTTAAAGAAAGCCTTGTCTGAGTGTTTTGGAACATTCGTTTTAGTGTTTGTCGCATGCGGCGTTGCAGGAGCTACCGGCGGCGATCTCGTTGCAACCTCTCTAGCTTTTGGGCTCACCATAGTCGCTATGGCCTACTCTATTGGCCGGGTATCCGAATGCCACATTAATCCTGCCGTGTCACTGGGATGTCTCATTACAAAAAGAATGAGTTTAAAAGACTTCTTTGTTTATGTTTGCTCTCAGGTTATAGGCGGAGCGCTTGGCGCAGTGCTTGTATTCGGTATATTCAAAATGGCCGGAGTTGACCCTGCGGGAGACGCATGCAACTATGCAGTAGGATTCGGCGCAGGCGGACTAAGCGCCGGAGGGATAATAGGCGCAATTATAACGGAAATAGTGCTTACAGCGATCTTTGTTTATGTTATACTTAATGCAACGGATGAAAAAGCTGGAAATAGTAAGATAGCCGGAGTTATAATAGGACTGACGTTAACGCTTGTGCATCTAATAGGAATTAACCTAACCGGAACTTCAGTTAATCCAGCCCGCTCCATCGCGACTGCTTTAAGCGCCCTTATATATAACGGCGAAGTCGAGGCTCTCGCTCAGGTTTGGATGTTTATTGTCGCTCCCCTAGCAGGAGCTCTATGTGCGGCGATTTGCTATAAGCTGCTAAACACAGAAAAAGAAATCATAGAAGAAGAATAATCTTTTCTTTGTATAAAAATAACCAATAAAAAGGAGGAATATAATGAAAAAGTTTTTAACTATATCTAATCTTTTTAAGATTTGCGCAGCCATTTTTGGTCTAGTGGCATTCTTTTTAATGTTTGCTGACCAAATTTATGTGGAGATTCTGGGAGCAAGAGGATACAGCTCATTCAGCGATACCTTTTTCGGTGAAAACGGCGCTATTATTACTTTCATAGGGTATCTACTGATTGGAATATCTTCCATTGCAATTTGCTTACTCTTATTCATGTCTATTGACAAAAAAATTAAGAAATTTGTAAGCTTTGGACTTGCATTGGTGTTAATTCTTGGAGCAGTATTTGTGTTCATTGTTTCAGCTGTAATAAATGGAAACACTAATGTAACTCACCCTGCTGCAGCTCCAATTATTGCCGGAATATTCGCAATAGTAGCGGCTATAGCTCTTGCTATTTCAGAGTTTGCGCCGAATAAAAGCGTGATTAAATAAGGCTATAGCTGAAAAGTTATATAAAGTTTAATTCAATACTAATTGCTAAACAACCCGCAGTGATGCGGGTTGTTCTATTTTGTGACTTTAACACATCAATATCATATTTGAATTCTTTATGGCAATATTCAGGTTTTTTGCGGGA
>JAGCYK010000085.1 GCA_017960845.1 Clostridia bacterium
CTTTAAATAGCCGTATGCGTTTTCTCCGACTACTCTAAATGTCACAGATTTTATGCCGGCTTCGTCTCCTGCAAGATAGTCTAGTTCTTCATAAGAATATCCCATTTTGTCGCAAAACATCTGGTACATTCTATATAGCATACTCACCCAGTCGTGTGCTTCGGTTCCGCCGGCCCCGGCGTGGAGAGTTAGAATTGCATTTGAAGAATCGTATTCTCCTTTAAGAAGCGACTTTATATGCAACTCTTCAAGGACAGGCTCAAGTGTAGAAAGCTCTTTTGAGATTTCATTTATGGAGTCTTCATCGTTTTCTTCGACTGCCATATCAAGTAGACCTTCTATATCCGTTAAATCACGCCTAGCGCCCAGTATTCCGCTAAGTTTATCCGAAACGGCCTTTGCCTCTCTATTAACGGCTTCAGCATGCTTTAAATCCAGATAAAGATCGGGAGACTCCTGCTCTTTTTTCAGCTCTTCGTTCCTTTCTTTTAGAGCCTCAAGGTCAGAGGCCTCCTCAATTCCGGACAGCTTTGCTTTCATCTCCTTTATCTTGTTTTTTATCTCATCAATAACCATTTACGCGCCTTTGCCGCAACAATCTTTATATTTTTTAGGCGTTCCGTCAGGCCAGGTCGCGCCGCAAGGACACGGATCGTTTCTTTGAGGAACTTTTGCCTTAACTATGGTCTCTTTTGAAGCAGAGAAAGTTTTTCCTTCGGTAGTTGAGGCAGAAACCTCTTCGCCCTGCTGAACGCGCTTGATTGGATCTTTAACTTTAATATCCACAATATGCGTAAGCTGACCGAGCAAATGATCCCTTATTCTCTGCATCATGGCTTCGAACATTTCAAAGCCTTCCTTTTTGTAAACGATTACGGGGTCCTGCTGACCGTAAGCATAGAGTCCTACGTTCTGACGAAGTTCATCCATATCGTCGATGTGGTCCATCCACTGCTGGTCGATTGCCTGAAGGAAGCGGCTGCGCTCGAACTCTGCCATATTAAAGCCAAGTTCGTTTGCGTGCTCTGTAATTGACTCATAGTGCCCAATAACATCATTTTTCAGCTTTTCGAGAAGTTCTTCGTGAGAAAGTGATGATAAGATCTCGTCAGTGAAGTATACTTCTCCTCTATTAACTATAACCAGTTTTTGAGCGAGCTCTTTATTGAGCTCGGTTTTATCCCACTCGTTCCAGTCCTTTTTAGGATCAACATATTTATTGAGCACAACTTCGCACTGACGTTTCATCATATCGATGATTTTGTCGTGAACGCTGTTGCCTTCTAGAACGTTATTACGCTCTCCGTAAATAATCTTACGCTGAACGTTCATTACGTTATCGTATTCAAGGACACTTAGACGACGCGAGTAGTTCATGCCTTCAAGAGTTTTTTGAGCCATCTCAATTGCGCCGGTAAGCATTTTTGAATCTATGGGGTCATCGTTTTCAGTGGAGATATATTCAACAAGTTTTCTAATTCTCTCTCCACCAAAGACTCTAATCATTTCGTCATCTACTGAAAGGTAGAATCTGGATGAACCTATATCTCCTTGACGTCCGGCACGACCTCTAAGCTGGTTATCGATTCGGCGTGATTCGTGTCTTTCAGAGCCTATGATTCTAAGACCACCGACCTGCTCAACTTCGAGTTTTTCCTTATCTGTTTCTATCTTGAATTCAGCGTAAAGTCTACCAAATTCCTCTCTAGCTGAAAGCACGTCTTTTCCGGTTGCAGGGATTACCTGGTCTTCGCCTTCTACCTGAGTTGTGATTCTTATGTTATAAACCCCTTCAGGGTCAATGGTTATATGAGAATCCGCAAGTTCAATCATGTCCTCTGCATAGCCGAGAGAACGCATTTTCTGACGCGCAAGATAGTTTGCGTTTCCGCCGAGAAGAATATCCGTTCCACGGCCGGCCATATTCGTTGCTATCGTAACAGCTCCAAAGCGGCCTGCCTGAGCGACAATGTCTGCTTCCTTTTCATGGTTCTTAGCGTTCAACACGTTGTGAGGAATCTTTTTCTTTCTGAGCATTTTTGAGAGCTCTTCACTCTTTTCTACGTTTGTGGTACCCACTAGAACGGGCTGGCCTCTACCTTGGCACTCTTCTATATCAGCAACAATTGCGTTGAGCTTAGCCTGAGTGCTTGCAAAAACATAGTCGTTCTGGTCAACACGCGCTAAAGGTTTGTTGGGTGGAATTACAACGACATCAAGTCCGTAAATGCCTTTAAACTCGGTCTCTTCTGTTTTTGCCGTTCCTGTCATTCCGGAGAGCTTGTTATATAAACGGAAATAGTTCTGGAACGTTACTGTTGCAAGGGTTTTGTTTTCGCCCTGGATCTTAACGTTTTCTTTTGCCTCTATCGCCTGATGCAAGCCGTCACTGTAACGACGTCCTGGCATCTGACGTCCGGTAAACTCGTCTACGATTATAACTTCGTCGTTTTTAACGATATAATCAGAGTCTCTCTTCATTATGTAGTTAGCGCGAAGAGCGTTATTGATATAGTGGTTCAGTTCGCTGTTTTCCGCATCGGCAAGGTTTTCAAGACCGAAGTCGGCTTCTGCGCGTATGATACCGTTATTAGTTAGAGAAACTACTCTCTTTTTGTGGTCTACTTCAAAGTCTCCATCAGGCTCTTCGCCGTAAACTAAAGGCTTTCCTTCATCATCAACGTTTGTCGAAGGACGGAGACGGCGAACGAATCTCTGGCAAGCCTGGTAAAGGTTGGATGAATCCTGACCTTTTCCGCTTATAATTAGCGGGGTTCTAGCCTCGTCTATTAAAATCGAGTCAACCTCGTCGACGATACAAAAAGCGTGGCCTCTTTGCATTCTCTGATTAGCATAAACCACCATATTGTCACGGAGGTAGTCGAAACCAAGTTCGTTATTTGTTCCGTAAGTAATATCGCACTGATAAGCTCTTTGCTTTTCGGCTCTTTCTTGATGAGGATATACAACGCCTACGCTCATTCCTAAGAATCTGGGAATTTTACCCATCCACTCTGCGTCACGCTTTGCAAGATAATCGTTGACAGTTACGATATGCACTCCTTCTCCGGTAAGTGCGTTAAGGTATGCGGGAAGAGTCTCGGTAAGGGTTTTACCTTCACCGGTTTTCATCTCGGCGATACGGCCCTGATGCAAAACAATACCACCCATAAGCTGAACGTCGTAATGCCTTAGCCCTATAACTCGTTTGCCGGTTTCTCTTACTACAGCATAAGCCTCCGGAAGAAGCGAATCGAGCTTTTCTCCGGCTGCAAGCCTTTCTTTAAACTGTCTGGTCATATCTTTAAGCTCGTCATCGCTCATTGCTGCGAAGCGCGGCTCAAGTGCGTTGATTTTATCAACAATCTTTCTTAACTGCTTGATGTGACGGCGGTTATCGCCCTCTGAAATCCATTTAATTAATCCCATCTTGTTTTCCAAAAGCGCTTTTTTATCTCTTTTAGCGCCATTTTCTATAATTATTTTCAGGCTCTTTTTTTAGCGAAAGAGCATTATCGCCCAAATTAACGACAATGCGTATTTTATCACAAAAAAGCAAATCGTGTCAAACAAGATAACTCTGTTTAGCGCGCGCTAGATTAGCAAAATAAAGGGACTATAGCCACTTTAGCTTTTAGCCCCTTTTTATTATCCAGCATCTAATTAGTTTTTGTCATCTTCGCTCTCGCCCTGCTCGGTTTCTTCGGCCGCGACTACAATCTCTTCGCCTTTTTCTCCATCCTCTTTTTCAAGCGGGTCATCAGGGAAATAGTCCTTTTCGAGTGGCTCGTCCGGGAAGTAGTCTTTTTCTAGCTTTTCTTCCGGGAAATAATCAGGCTCTAATCCTGCAGCTTTCTTTAGCGGCTCTTCTTTTGCTTCTGACTCGCTTTCACTCGCTGCCTGGCCTTCTTCAGGGCGCGGCTCATCGCGCTTTACGACAACACCGGTTGACTCAGTGACAACTGCGGTCTTTGCCCAGTCAGCTCCGCCAATCTTTTCGACATCATTATCCTCAGCCTTTTTAGCAGAATACTTCTTTCTATAGCCGTTATAATGAAAGATTCCGTCAATAGTTGCAAATAAAAAGCAAAGAAGGAACGCTACTCCCACAACCCACCTAAAATACTCTGTGGTGAAAGAATCGAATCTAGCCATTATAACCGTTCCTAGAGTTAGAAGGAATATGTGAATGATAAATTTAAAAATCTCGCCTTTTGTTTTAAGAAAGATTGTTTCTATTACATAAACCAGTCCCTGGAAATATAGCGCAAAGCCTATCAAAAAGGGATATAGAATTCCATATTCAGCTAGGTCTTCTCCGCCTAAGGCTATAAAGATAACAGCGACGCCCACGCCAAGGTCAATCAGCATAGCGAGGATATTAAGAAGCCTTGCTGCCACCCCTCGAAGAGTCTTTATAAGCGGAACGATGCGTATAATTACCGATAATATTAAAATAATTGCGGTTATTACTAATACAATTGCTTGACCTAAATCCTGACTCAAAATCATTAGAAGCCCAAGAGTTAACAGTCCAGCGGCAGCTATCCACAGATACAGCCATTTATATTGCAAAATAGATTTGTTCTTTGCCATCAAAACTCTCCTTTAGTCCATTATATAATAAACAATTTAGCAATGTCCATATATGGATTTATTTTATCACCAAATAAAAAAATCCCGCCGGCATAATAGCGATTAACTCGCTATTATGCCCGACGCGGGTAGAACACATATTGGAATCTGAACTGTGTATATTTCTAAAACGTAATTTGCTTTAGAAACACACTAATTATTTTCTTCTCTCGAGAATTTCAGCTACTACTGCCCATCCTAATACAAGAACGGTAATAGCGCCAAATCCGATTGTAAGACCAATTGACAAAGGCTGCCACCAAGGAGTCAAAGATACGATCTTTGTTCCGGAAGTCATACCATTCATCTTGTGAGATGTAAGAGTATAGTACATTATTCTCTTTGCAGATCTTCTGATTGCCCAAGCAACATCACCATACTTACCGATTTGTTTGTCAGCATCTTCTACAGGCTGTGTGTAAGTTGAGTTAACGTTACCATCGCAAAGGTCAGCTCCACCAGAGTATACGCCGTAAAGCATCTCATAGTAAGGATCGCATGCGGTGTTACCATTCATGTCTCCGTAGTAGTCAGTTACTACAGGTCCAAGCA
>JAGCYK010000086.1 GCA_017960845.1 Clostridia bacterium
GAATAGTTTCGTTAGACGCAGCGCAGCTCTTGAACCAATTTCTTCTGACTTAAGCAGAGGTGTCTTTTTATCGAGCACCTCGCCGGTATACGAAATAAAGCATGTAGGGATATATAGAGTGGTTCCGCGCACAAAAGCATAGCTGGTCGGATCCCACGCGGTATAGCCTCTTGCCTCGCATGTTTCTCTTATTCCGCCCGTGGGAAAACTGGATGCATCCGGCTCGCCTTTAATTAGCTCTTTGCCGCTGAAAGTCATTATTACGGCTCCACCGCCTGAAGGCTCTATAAACGAATCGTGCTTTTCTGCAGGAAGCCCGGTCATAGGCTGGAACCAATGCGTAAAATGCGTTGCTCCTTTCTTTATGGCCCAGTTCTTCATTGCCTCAGCGACTTCATCGGCTATTCCCTCCGGAAGTTGACAACCCGAGCGCATAGTTAAGCAAAGCGCGTTGTATGCGCTTGACGAAAGCGATTTCTTCATCTCGCGGTCATTGAATACCATACTTCCAAATAATTCGGGAACATTCATATGTCTGTCTCCTTTTTGCTTAAGCAAATCTTTATGTTCATTATATTGAGTGTGATTTGTATTGTCAATAAAAGCCAAGCGCATGCGTACCTAGCCTAGCCATAGATAAACGAAAAACTCTCATTTAGCATTGATTTTTCTTTTTTTATCTCATATAATTATGTAAGCATAAGGCGGGATAGTTAACATAAAAACTATAGGAGAAACAATAAAATGGCACTTTCAAAAAAGCAAAGAGATTTAGATGTAGCTAAATGGCTAAAAAGCGAGGAAATGGGCCGCGATATGTGCGGAGAATTTGATTTCTGCGTATGTTGCAATAAAAAAGTTCAGAACCCTTGCGCAAAAGCATACGATGCTTACAATGAAATCGCAAAAAAGAGCGAACCAAAAATAGTTAAAGAAAAACCGGTTGCAGCAAAAGCAGCCAAGAAAAAACTTGCAGAGTCTTTAACAAGCACTAAAGCAGAGAAAAAGCCTGCTGCGAAAAAGACCAAAAAAGCTTAAGCAAAAATAACGAAACAATATAAAAGGTCAAAATGAAACTCGGAAGAAGCAAATCACTTTTTCCGAGTTTTTTTATAAATACTTTTTCAATTGGTGTCTTATATAATCAACGTCTTTTCTTCGTTCAAAATCTATGTTTAGAACCGGTATGCCGGCATCGTAGCAAATGGCCTCAACCTTTTCGTCGCGGAGGCGCCTATCGTCTTTTTTATGCGAGGCGTCATTAAGTTCTATCAATACTAGCGGCTCGGTTGACCTAGCTTCTACTACGACATAGTCTGCTATTCTAAACAGTTCGCTGTAAAATCCCCCGCCGGAGCTTTTCTCTATAACGCTTGCTAGTGAAGCCTGAGGAAAAACGCGGTAACTGCTCCCCTTTAAAAGTTGCTCAAGTAGAGCAAGCAGTTCTTCTTCCGGCGCGCTCATAAAATGTTTTCTTTTTTCGTATGACGCGCCCGCTGGAAGCAATTTTTTTCTTTCATGTTTTTTAGAATGAATAATAAAAAGAGCGATAGAAATAATTAGGCACGTTAGCCCTGCGGCAAACATTCCCCATCTTATGGCCAGAGTAACCGTTTCAGTTATAATCCCACTTAAAAAAGGCACTAAAAAAGACAGCCCTATCATGATTAATCCTGAAATCAAAATAATAACAGCTGTCTTATTTTTCATTTACCAGTTCTCCCTTTTTTAGCTCACTCGCCCGCTTTACCAGTCTGCTCAGCCGGCTTGTTTTTGCCATTAGGCTTTTTAGAGCGGGACTTGTTCTTTTTCTTGTTCGGTTTGCGGGCTTCTGGGCTATCGCTTCTTGCCTCGCCTTTTTTCTCATTGTTTTTGCGGCTAGCCGGGAAAATGACAATATATCTATTCGGCTCTTTTCCTTCGCTCTTTGTGCTGACATCTTTTCTGTCTGAAAGCACTGCGTGAACTAAACGCCTTGTTACCGAATTCATCGGCTCGAGCCTAACCGGATGATTGTTCTTAGCGGCTTTATCTGCCTGACGGAGCGCCATTTCTTTTATGGCTTCGATTCTTCTTTCGCGCCAGCCCGAGCAGTCAAGGTTTAGATGAACGCCCTTTTCTTCTCCGCCTTCGTTACCTGCAATCAGGGCAAGGTGCTCTAGCGCGTCTAACGTCTCTCCGCGGTATCCTATTACGTTAGGATCCTCGCTCGTTATATTAATACTAATCTCGTCGCCGGCTGTTTTAGCGTCAATCTGGCCTTCTATTCCCATAAGCTCAAGTAAACTGGAAAGGTACTTTACGCTTCTATCTTTGTAATTATTTATTTCTTCTTCGCTTAAGCTGCTTTGCGCGGGCTTTGGTGCTGGCTGAAGCGGAGCGGCTTCCTCTTTAGCTGGCGCGATTTTCTCGCTGCTAGTTTGTTGAGTTTTTTTCTCTTCTAAAGGCGCATCTATCAGGCTAGGCTGAGCGCTTTTTGTTTCAACTGGCTCTTTTTTAACGAAATTTTCTTTGTTTTGTTTAGGTTGAGCGTTAACATTAGGAGAGGGCTGCTGAAATTTTTTATTCTGTTTTCCTGGGCCCCTTTGCTGAGAGTCCGGCGTTTTATCAGTCGGGACTATTCTCTTTTCAAGAGTGCGCATAATGGACTGAGCAGTCTTCTCTTCAGGGCTAGCTCCAATGTAGGAAACTTCTAACTCGCCCTGCGAAAAAACACCGGGATGCTTTAAAACCTTTACATCCAGGTTGTCTATAGTGCAGCCGAATTCGGCAAGCGCTTTTTTCAAGGCTTCTTCAAGAGTTTTACCTTTAACGATAATTCTGTTCACTGCTACACCTTAATCTTTTGAAACGTCAGGGCGTCCGTATTTCTCTACGATATCACCTTCGTTTGTTACTATAACGCCGTCATTAGGCACCATTTTCTTCGTTGCTAGAGACGTAATCAAGTTAATGATTAGCGATAGTCCTGTGTTCGTAAGCATGTAAAGCGCAAACGCTGCGGAATACTGAATTGCAAAGAAACCAATCATTACAGGGAAAATGAAAAGCATTCCGTTGTTCATACAACCCATCTGGCTATCGTTAGAAAGCTGCTGTCCGCTCGCCTTTTGCTGGCGCCTTGTAATTAGCTGGGAAAGCACGTTAAGTCCTACAGCGATAACCGGAAGGATTAGGAATCCGTTTACAGATATTCTATCAGTGTCGGCTATAACCGCAGACATAATGTCAGAGTACGATGAAACCGCTCTATTTAGAAGCGTTTCATCTATTCCTGAAAGCTCGGGGTTAGTCGCGTACTGCCCGATTCCGGATACAAACTCTTCCTGCGTGCCTTTAACTGAGGTTGCCCAGGGAACGTCCGGATTCCAAATATCCTTAATCCAAAGGAAGGAATCGCGCTTGTATCCTTCACCCTCGTACTTTCCTTCTCCAAAGTAAAAGTCATGCACATCATTTTGAGCAATGATTCCGCAGTATGTATTGACAGAAGAAATAGCCACAGTAGAGCCCGCTTCATTAGCAAGCGCAAGCGTGTCTTCAATAGAGCGTGAAACGATGTATTTCTTTACGCCCTGTCTAAAATATCTATCGTATGACTCAACGTAGAGCGGATAATAACCGGTCGATGCGTAGCTCTCGGTACTTGAAGAAGCTAGGGCCGCCGTAAATGAAGTTTCGAGCGCCTCATCCACATTAGCGCCGGGGCTAGAAAGAGCCGAAGACAAATTCGAAGAATATGCATCTCTAAATGAAGCAGCATATGTAACGCTGAGTCCGTCTGTATTTTCGTCGTAATAATCTTCCATAGTGGAAGAGTAGGCTTCAGCATAGATTCCGTAAATCTGCATATAGCTATCAAACTGTTTGTACTGAGCTGTTGCAGAGAGTGTTTGCCAGAACCAAATGAATATAGCGAGCGTAACAATCATGGGAAGGCAGCTTGCAAAAGTGCTCATTCCCTCTCTTTTGTTTAGCTGGGCCTGTTTTTGCTGAAGAACCTGAGGGTTGTTTCCGTATGCTTTTTCCAGCTTTTCCATCTGAGGTTTAATCCTCTTCTGGATAATCTGGTTTTTACGCATCTTATAGCGCTGATAAAAATCAAGAGGCGAAAGAACAATTTTAATAATGAGCACAAGCAGCATAATTCTGAGCACGTATATTTCTATACCGCTCATTGCTCCATTCAAAATAAGCGCCCAAGGAAAATCCAAAAATTCCTTGATCGTTATTCCTGCTGCTCCAATTAGTGTGCTCATCTGAGCCATTTTATTTCTCCTCTCGGGTTGAAGGGAACTCTGTCAAGTCCGCCTTTTGAAAAGGGATTGCACCTTGCTAGCCTGGCTGAACCAAGAGCAATACCTCTTATGGTGCCCCATTCGTCAATAGCCTGATACATGTATGTAGAACACGTCGGCATATATTTGCAAGATTTTCCCATTATATGGTGGAGTGTCACTTTGTATAGACGAAGAAGTGCGAAAAATAGCCATTTAAAAGTAATGATATTTATTACGACACTTTTAACAGTGGGCTTTTTCTTTTTTACAAGAATCACTTCATCACTCCAGACTTAACAAGAAGTCTTTCCATCTGTGCTTTTATTTCCGAATACGAAAGCTTTTCTATTCCGGGGCGGGCTGAGAATATCATCTGACCATTAGATATGCGTCCGAGAAATTCCGCTGCAACTCCCCTCATTCGTCTTTTTATGAGGTTTCTCTTTACCGCCTTGCCAATCTTATTCGATACGACAATTCCTATTCTTTTGCAATTTCCGGTAATATACGTAAATGAAATGCAAGGCTCGCTTTTACGAACGCCATGCACCCTTACATATGAGAAACTTCCTCTTTTTCTGAGTCTGTACTGTTTACTCAGCATTGACTGGTTAAATGATTAACGTCCCAAAGGTGCAGGCGTAAGATTCTTTCTGCCCTTATCGCGTCTTCTCTTAAGAACTCTGCGTCCTGCAGAGGTTTTCATTCTGGCACGAAAACCATGTACTTTTTTCTGAGCTCTTTTCTTGGGTTGATAAGTTCTTTTCATTGTTATTTCCTTATAATTATTATTCTAGCGCCCTCTAGCGCGAAAAGTTACCGATTAATTATAGTTTTTCGGCTGCTTCAAAGTCAAGTAAACGACTTGTCTATTTTTCTTCGCTTGCATAATGAAAACGCACCGGCTTAATAACCGGCGCGCTAAAACCAAAGCATTAAATAATCTTAACTATCCTTTTTGTCTTTTTCAGGCCAAAGAGAGTTTCTCTCCGGGTTAAACAACGCTTTTTTTAGACTAGAAGACGCGATGTATTTAGAATCTACGTCCAGTTTTTTTATAAGCTGCTTCATGTACTCTCTATTAGTCTGATGATTTGCTGGGCATGCATTTTCAACTATAGGGATGTTTTCTTCTTTGCATAGGCTGACAATGTCTTTTTCGTTTGCATATACAAACGGACGAATGAGCGTAATACCCGATCGGCTCATTTTGCTGACGGGCTTAAATGTGTTTAGTCTGCCTTCGTAAAAGAGTGACATTAAAAACGTTTCTGCCACGTCGTCTGCGTGATGAGCATAAGCAAGTTTGTTGTAGCCTTCGCGCTGAAGCACACTGCAAAGCGCGCCTCTACGCATTTTAGAGCAGAGCGAGCAAGGGTTCGACTCTTTGCGCACATTAAAAATGATTTCTCCTATATCTGTTTTTTCCAGAAAATAAGGAACTTCTAGGCGCTCGCATAGCTCACTCATCGAAGAATAGTCCGAGCCCATCCCTATATCTATAGTCACTGCTGCCAGCTCAAAAGGCTTAGGTGAAAATTTTTGAAAACTTTTTAGTGCACATAGAAGCGAGGACGAGTCTTTTCCGCCCGATAGACCGACTGCGATGCGGTCACCGGCGCTAATCATATCAAAGTCTTCTATTGCCCTTCTCATGGGAGATAAAATCTGCTGCATTTTCATTGCTATATACAATCCTTTTTTTGTTTGCGCTTTTTTAGTTTAAAACTTCGGCGTGAATGAGCTAACTGCACTTTCCTTATCCTGAAAGAAACCCTTGAGATCAAGTTCAATCGCTCTATTAAGCACACTTTCGTATTCAAATGAGGTTACTCGCCTTTTTAGGTCGCAATCTTCAGTAGCAAAGTCCGGAGTATACTGCCGCATAAGGCTAAGGAGCGCGCCGTTAAAGTTTTCACCAATAACGTCCATTATTTTAAGCGAGTCTTCTCTCTTTCCAGGAAGAACCAAATGCCTTATTATAACGCCCTTTTTTATAAGCCCATCTTCTATTATGACTTTAGGTCTAGCCTTTAGCATTGCGCTGATGGCTTTATATGCGACCGAGAAATAATCAGGAGCAGAAGAGTATTTCGAGCTAATCTCAGCCGAGCAATATTTTAAATCCGGAAGAAATACATCAACAAATGGCGCTAACGACTCTATCGCTTCTTCTGTTTCGTAACCGCTACTGTTGTAAACTACAGGAATAATAAGCTTGCCTTTAGCTAACTTTAGCGACTCTTTAACAAGCGGCGAGTATGGAGCTGCGGTAACCAGGTTTATATTATGCGCGCCTGCATTTTGTAAATCCAGCATTTTTCCGGCTAGGCTGGCGCTATCTAACCGCTCCCCGGATATTTTAAACGATATCTCTCTATTTTGACAATAATTGCATTTAAGATTGCACCCGGAAAAAAATATTGCGCCGCTCCCTCTATCTCCACTAATGACCGGCTCTTCCCAGTGATGAAGCATCGTTTTTGATACGACCATTTCATCCTGGCAGCCGCAAAAACCTGCGCCCTTTTTTCTATTCGCCCCGCACCTGCGCGGACATAAATTGCAATTATCTATCCAGCTCATAAAAAGCCTCTAAAACCTTCCTATCCCGGCAACTGTTGACAACAAACGTGCGCTATGGATATATTAAACGTATGGATTCATTTAAACATTCGCATTCTTTAGGTCAAAACTTTCTAACGGATAAGAACTTGCTTGAAGCTATCGTAAAAGATGCTGGCATTACAAGAAACGATACCGTTATAGAAATCGGCGCTGGAATGGGCGCTTTGACCGAGCCTTTAGCTAAAACCGGAGCTAGGGTAATAAGCTTTGAAATAGACTCAAGGCTTAAGCCTTTCTTAAGCCCACTTTCTAGCAAATATCCGAATCTAGAGATTATCTTTTCGGACTTTTTAAAATACGATTTAAAAGAAATCGACGTTACTAGTTTTAGGGCTGTTGCGAATCTTCCGTATTATATTACCACACCCGTATTATTTAGGCTACTTGATGATGATAGACTTTCAAGCGCTACTGTTATGGTGCAAGAAGAAGTTGCAGATAGAATTGTAGCTAAGGCCGGAGGAAAAGATTACGGAATACTCTCAGTTAGCATCCAGCTTTCAGGTTCGCCTAAAATTATGCGAAAAGTCGGAAGGGCTATGTTTAGTCCCCAGCCAAACGTAGATAGCGCAATTGTAAGAGTGGATATAGAAAGAAAGCGAGCGGATGAAAAACTGCTTTCACTCGTTCGCGCTGCCTTTTCAATGAGAAGAAAAACTTTAGTGAACTGCCTATCAAAGAGTGGCTATGAAAAAACGAAAATAATCAATAGCCTTAGTGAGCTCGGCTTTGATCAAAGCGTAAGAGGAGAAAAGCTGACTCCTGAAGATTTTAAAAAGCTCTCCGCCCTTCTTTAACGGATTTGCTTGTATTTAATGTATCCGTCGAGATTATCAGCTTCGCTTATGGTAATCCCGTCTTTTTTTAAATACACAAGAAGCTCTTTTGATAGAATTGTTCCAGCTAGAATTATTCCCGCCCGAAGCGGCTGAAGTGAAGGAAACTTTTCAAGTATTTCACTATCCGCGTTGCAGCTAATTAGCTCGCGCTCTATTTCTTCAATCTTACTAAGCGTTAGATAATACCCGTGTACTTTAGATGGGTCGTACTTTTTAAGATGCTGAGCCATTGCGGCAAGACTTGTAAGCGTTCCACCAACACCATATAGTTCTTTTTGGAGTTTTACGTCTCCGTACCTATGGACCTGTGCTGCTATATACTGGCCAAGGCCCTTTTTATTATTACTTCTTTCAGTAAGCCGAACTGCGCCAAGAGGCAAACTTTTAGCGTAAAGTATATCGCCTTTTTCTCCTGATACAATTTCGACGCTTGCCCCGCCTATATCTATAACCGTTCCGCTTCCAGACGGGCACGCTCCAAAAAGAGCGAGCTCAGCCTCTTCGAACTCGCTAATTATTTCTATTTTCAGCCCGGCCGTTTCTTCAACCAGGTTAATAAACTCCCCTCTATTAGTCGCCGCACGCACCGATTCCGTGGCAAACGCAACGCACTCGTCCCCCTCTTTTCTTACCATGCTCACGAACGCCTCTATTTGCTCGGCCGTTCGCTTCATTGCTTTTAAGGATAAAACGCCGGAAGCATTTAGGCCTTCGGCGAGTTTTGTCATTTTAACAATTCGCTTTCCGTTGTGAAGAAGTCTTACGCTTGCGCTACCGACATCTATTACCCCAGTGCTCATTGATTTGATTCGTATACCTCTTCGTCTTCGTATTTCATGCCAAGATAGTCACGTGCATATGATTCAATGAATTCGGATGACTGCCGGTATTCTATTTCGTCTTCGTTCTGTTGAATAATCTTGGTAAGTCGCGCGCTTTCTCTTTCTAAAGAAGCCTTTTTTTCGGATAACTGCGTTATTGAAATAATGTTGTAGCACAACGCAATGACCGCGAGAACCATAATGATTACCGCGGCTACCGTCGTGACAAGAAGAATATTTCTTAAACGCTCATTTATCATACATCAATAATAATACCTTTTTTTATAGTAGTCAATATTAGTGAAATATGTACAAAAAATTTCACAATTCCTCTTTTTCCTTAGCTACGTTAAGCCTCACCGAAAAAGCCGTGCTGAGAAAGGGCTTCGTATGCCCCGACAGCTACTGCATTAGATAAATTTAGGCATCTTAGGTGCTCTCTCATTGGTATTCTTACGCTATGATCGTAGTTAGAAAAAATAAGGTCTTCAGGGAGTCCTTTCGTTTCTTTTCCGAATACTAAAAAAGCATCCGAAGGATAACTAACTTTATGATAATTCTGCTTAGCTTTGGTAGAGAAAAAATAGAACTTCTCTTTGCCGAACCTTTCGAAGAGCTCCTCGATTGTGCCGACGCGCTCTATATGCATTTTATCCCAGTAATCTAGACCGGCTCTTTTTAATCTTGACTGAGTTATTTCAAAACCAAGTTTTCCAACAAGATATAACGGCATGCCGGTGCACGCGCATGTTCTAGATATATTTCCGGTATTTTCGGGGATTTCAGGCTCAACAAGTACGATTGATATCATGATTAGGCGTCCTCCAAAACAACTTCTGTGGCCGTAAGGTTCTTTATATAACTCATTTTATAATCCTGTGCATTAAACTCGCTATGAGTTGCCGCATATAAAAGAAATGAAATAGCAACTCCGTGTGAAACGACCAAGACCGAGTGGCCGCAATGCAATTTTGCCATATCTAAAAGAAATGATTTCATTCTATCAAAGACGGCCTGCTCAGTTTCTGCCGAAGGGTCCTCACTTAGGTCATAGAAAAGCTTGTCATGATCAGCCATTTTCAGTTCCTCGTATGTTTTTCCGTCATAAAATCCGAAATCCCGTTCAATGAGTCTAGCGTCCGTTTTTACCTGAATGTTTCTATTCCCGAGCAGCAATTTTGCTGTCTTAACTGCTCTAGCAAGCGGAGATGAATAACATGCACTAATATCGTATTTTGCATATTCAAAAGAAGCGGCCTTAGTCGCGATTATGCTTTCGCTAGCTAGAGGAATGTCTGATCTTCCTTGAATTCTACCCGCTTTGTTCCACTCGGTTTTTGCATGTCTAACAATGATTAGTCTAACCAAAAGAGTCTCCTTTAAAAAATTCCGCCGCCTTAAGTAATTATAGCGACGGGTTCTATTTATTATTCAGATAATTGTACTATGTCTTTTGCTAGAGGCATGAAGTCTTCAAAGAGGCCTTCAGCATTCCCCTTGTCCATTATGGCTGCATATTTTTTATCTATAGGCAGTTCAAAAGTAAACGGAATGCCGTATTTTGCAGTGATTTCTTTATAATCCTTCTCTCCGAAAATATAATGCTTTTCTGAGCAGTTCGGACAAATGAAATATGACATATTTTGTACATATGCAATGATAGGGATTTTCATCATCTTCGCCATTTTTGCGGCCTTTTCTACTATCATCCCCACAAGGTCCTGTGGGCTGGCAACTAGAATAATACCATCAACTTTGAATTGCTGAAGCACAGTTAAAGGAATGTCACCAGTTCCCGGAGGCATATCCACAAACATATAATCCACTTCTTCCCAAACAACGTCAGCGTAAAACTGCTGTGCACAATTTGAAATGAGCGAACCTCTCCAAACTACCGGGTCTGTTTCGTTTTCAACCAAAAGATTTAGACTCATTACTTTAATTCCCATCGGCGTTTCAACAGGTCGAATGCCGAGTTCATTTGCACGTGCCTGTGTTTTTAATCCAAAAGCTTTCGGAACGGAAGGTCCGGTTATATCCGCATCTATTACCGCTACTGTTTTTCCAAGCGCATTCACTGCAGATGCTAAACCACAAGTGACAAGGCTTTTTCCTACTCCACCTTTTCCACTCATCACGGCAAAGCATTTGCCTATTTTGTTGAGTTGCTTTCTAAGCTCAGCAGCAGGATCTACAGACGCCTGTCTTGATGAACAGCTTGCCCCGCATGATGAGCAATCATGCGTGCATTCTTCAACTGCTGTATTAGATTTTTTTTCTTCAGCCATAACAATCTCCATTAACTTCTTTTCAACGAAAAGTATATCTTTCTAATTACAGTAAAGTCAAAGGTTTTTCCCTTGACAACCCCTTTTAGCGGCTTTACACTATAAACACAATAAAGTAACTCTATATGCTCTCGTAGTTAAATGGATATAACTTTCCCCTCCTAAGGGAAGATTGTGGGTTCGATTCCCGCCGGGAGTACCACGAAAACCACAATATCTTGTGGTTTTTCTTGTTTTTATCACTAAATATAGACTTAGAATAAAAAAATTTTAATACGAAAACGGAAGCCCTACTTGGACTTCCGTATGTAAATGACCACATAGACTTTTTCTACCTCTTTTCACGCAAAGCCATACAAGCACACATGATATCAACAAAAACAATGTTATTACATATGGTTTCTCTTAATATCAATTCTTGTATCTTATTCCATTTTTGTTTTAGTTTTATTTTACCACTCTAACTATGATAATTTCAGTCATATCATAAAAATTTTTCCGTTTCAAATCAGTTTTTCAAACAACTTATCGGAACGACAAATACGCCGGCGGCGGTTTTATAACAAGCACCGTGACTTGTTAAAAGCATCTTGAATTTCGGTGTCTTTAAACCGTTCGCTTTCATTTTTTGTTCAAACGCATTGAGCGACGAAACCCCTTCCGCAATATTTTTATCGCTTGCTATCTTGATTTCCACAGCGCAATAATCGCCGTTTTCGATTTCAACGATAGCATCGACTTCCTGTCCCGAACTGTCGCGATAATGTTTAAGTTCTCCGCCGATAGACTCCGCATATACCGAAAGGTCTCTTACGGCAAAATCTTCAAAGAAATAACCAAAAGATTTCATATCGTTAAGCAGGTCGGCGGGATTTATCTTTAATGCCGCGGTCGCTATGGATGTGTCGATAAAGTGGTGCGTGGGCGCAGTGCGGACGGAAATAGTCGTGCGTAAATTCAGATTCCACGCGGGCAAATCGTAAATAATAAACAAATCCTTTAATATCTTCTCGTATGACGAAAAAGTATCGTCGTCAAGCGACGCGCGAACGCCCGATTCGATAATATCTTTTATCATTACCGTCTTTTTCGCTTGCGTAGAAATATTACGCGCAAACGATCTCAAAATTATTTGCAACAATTCAACGTTTTTGTTCTTCAAGAAAGCGGCGAACTCGTCGCTTTCGTTTTCCACGACGAACAAGCCTTCAAAATAATTTTTCGTAACGTTGACAGCGTATTCTCTTTTTGCCTTTACGGCAATAGGCCAACCGCCGCGGCATATTAAAAACGCCACGTCTTGAAGGGAAATCTTATTATCGCTTGCATATCTTGTCGGAAAATCTTTACCGCCGTTTTGAAACAACCCCGACAAAGATACTATGCCGTTCGATTCTCCCGATTCGTAGAGCGTAAAAGGTTTTAGCATCATTCTCGTAATTCTTCCTGCGCCCGAGTGCTGAATACGCATAGGATCGACTGGCGTTGTGCTACCCGTCAAAATATACTTACCGAACTCGTAATCTTCGTCGAGATCGTTTTTAATCTCATTCCAAATCTCCGGTGCTTTTTGCCACTCGTCAATGAGATGTGGGTTTTCGCCATACAGGGCAGAACGCGGATCTGCCAATGCGAGTTCTATTGCGTTAGTCGTTTTAAGCGGTGTCACCGATTTTGCAAACCTTTCGCACATTGTAGATTTTCCGCAAAATTTAGGACCGGACACAACAACGCAACCGGATGAGTTTAACTTTACTTCCAAAATCTTTTCTGCAAGACGTTCTACGTAATTTTTAACCATAA
>JAGCYK010000087.1 GCA_017960845.1 Clostridia bacterium
ATACTAAATCACAATAATAATACTTATTCGGATAATCAAAATATTTTTTTCCTTTTATATCATATCTCTTCGCTTTAGATATTAAAAATGAATCTTCTAATTGATTTAAATATCTTGTTATTAAACCATCATCAATTTTATTCGAAGATTTAACATTTATAGAATTAGCTATATTTGACGAATTTGTTAAAGAACTTATTTGTGATGCTAAATAGTCTAACATTTTATCTAGGACATCTTCTCGTTTTATTTTTCCATGTTCAACCAGATCCTTCAAATATATTTCATTATATAAGTTATTTAGATAATCCTTCTTATCTTCATCTTTATCAATATTTATTAATCCTGGCATACCACCATATTGCATATATTCATTTAGCAAATCCCTTTTATCAATTTGTCTAAATGAATATAATTCACTAAATGATAGTGGATATACTTTTATTTGACTTGATCTACCTCTAAACTCAGTAGCTATATCACTTGACAACATTTTAGAATTACTACCTGTAACATAACAATCTAAGTTTTTATATCCTTTTAATTCATTTAACATATCATATATCGTTACATTTATTCCGCTTTCCTTGTCTTTTGAAATAGTAGTTAATTGAACCTCATCAATAAAAAGGAAATATTTATCTTCTTGATTTTTAATTCTATTTTCAACATATTCACATAAAAGAATTGGATTTCTAAACTTTAAATCTCTTCTTTTATCTAATTCAATTTTAATAATATTTTCTTCTTTTATTCCATTATTAATTAGATAATTATTGAATAGTTCAAATAATAATGTAGATTTTCCACATCTTCTAATTCCAGTAATTACTTTAATATTCCCATCCCACATTTTTGATATAATCTGGTTTAAATAATAATTTCTCTCAAGCATAATAAACCTCCTTGCGAATCTCCAGACGCATTCGTCCCAACTTTCGTATAAATTATATCATCTAATAATCAATAAATCAATAATTTAATGCAAGTCTGTGCGAAGCTTAGGACAATTATGTCCTATTTTTGGTATACAAAGCAATTTTTACTGTAAAAATTTCACTCGTATCAAAATGTTGTTTTTCAAATGCCGTTGTCGAATTTATTCTTATCTGTAATTCTAAATATTTTTTTGTGTGTATTAACATTTTTGTCCATCGAGGCACAAATTTTTACATTGCTTCCATTTAATAATCTCTTGTATCAAACACACTTTCTTTAGACCTAAAGACAAACTCTACTTGACACAACACTATTGTGGGGTACGAATCCCGCATCCTTGTGTACGGTAAGTATTGTTAATACAATGCACCCTCTATAGATGAAGGTGCACCCTCAAAACCTATATTTTTAAGCATATATGCTATGTGACATGTGACTAGCGTGACAGATGTGACACTTATATATTAAAAAGCATCTACCATATTAGTGATAGACGCTCATTATATCATTTTGTATTTTTAATTGGGGGTAGTTATTGGTGTAGTACCACCAACTACTAACAAATTATTCTATTACCTCCCAATAGCCGCCTTTGTCTGGACCTACACGTTTTATAATCCCTTTATCCTTTAATTTTTTTATTTGGTATTTAACGCCATCTTCACTTAATTTCAATAATGTTGCCAAATCGCTTCTAGATAAATTAGGATTTGCTTTTAATAATTCTATTAATCTTTCTTGGGTAGTTTTCTGGGTAGTGCTTTCGTGTCCCTGGGTAGTTTTCTGGGTAGTATTATCGATTTCTTGGGTAGTATTTGTAAAACCACTTCTGTCAAAAGGAATAACAACCTTTATAAATTTGCCATCAAATATATATGGACTAGTCAATAAAAAGTAGACACTATTATTTGCTAATCACATCACAATTTCCGTCAGTGGGATTTGAAACTGAGATTATGTAATCTTATCAATTAAAACATATGAATGACTAAGTTTACTTTTGTTATGAATTCGATTCCGAGCAATACCGTTTTTGCAGGGCCTATCAATTTTCTTTAAAAAGTGTAAAATTGAATGAAAATAAAGAAAAAATCACTAATCCGTAGACCAGTGATATTTCATTTCTCGGCCAGATTTGGCCATATCTTCATATAAGTCAGAAAAGACTTATAGACCAACTAAGGTGGTGCCGGTGGTCGGGGTCGAACCGACACGGATTTTACTCCACTGGATTTTGAGTCCAGCGCGTCTGCCAATTCCACCACACCGGCTTAAGCGCAAGAGAAAGAACTGATTAGCCTTTTCCCAAGCGTTTATTTATTAAATTGTTTTAACTCCTCTACTTTTAAGAAGAGCTGCAGCTTTTTCTATATCATCAGTTTTAAAACCGATTTGCGCTTGTCCGTTATCATTCGCGAAAGAATAGAGATATTCAATATTGATATTATCCTCATCTAGTTCTTTGAGAAGAATGGCTAGCGCTCCTGGCTGGTTCGGAATCTCAACCCCAACAAGCTCAACTATATTCGCTATGAAATTGTTAGCTTTTAAAGCTGCGAGGGCCTTTTCGTTATTCGAAGTAATAAGTCTAAGTATTCCGAAGTCCTGGGTGTCTGCTATAGACATTGCCTCTATGTTAATGTCTTGATCTTTAATAATCTTGCAGCACTCTGCGGCTTTACCTTTTTTATTTTCAAGATATACGGCTATTTGCTTCAACATTTTCCTTTCCTCCCTCTTTTACTTAAGTTTGCGAAGGTCGGTAACTCTTTTAGCCTTATGTTCGCTTCTCTCGATTGAACCGGGAGATACAAGAGTTATCTTAGCGCTGACACTGATGCTTGACGCTATCTTTGCCGCAAGTTCCTTTCTCATTATTTCGATTGTCTTTACTTCATCAATCTTAACTGAAGGAGAAAGCTCAACGACTATTTCCATTGTATCAAGATTATTAATTCTGTCAACATTAATGTGATAATGAGGCTCTACACCTTCGAACTCGAGGAGTGTGCTTTCTACCTGTGAAGGGAATACGTTTACTCCGCGAATAATGAGCATATCATCGCTTCTTCCGGTTACTCTATTAAGTTTAACTGAAGTTCTTCCGCAGGGGCAGGGCGCATTTGAAAGAGATGCTATATCTCTCGTTCTATAACGAATGAGCGGCATTCCTTCTTTTGTAAGTGTCGTAATAACAAGCTCGCCTTCTGCGTCGTATCCAATAGGCTCAAGCGTATCTTTATCCACTATTTCAGGGAAGTAGTGGTCGTCCTGGAAATGTAGCCCTGTCTCAAACTCGCAGTCGCACGCTACTCCAGGGCCCGCTATTTCGCTTAGGCCGTAAATGTCTCTAGCCTTAAGCCCGAGCCTCTGCTCTATTTCCTTTCTCATTCCGTCCGTCCAGGCTTCCGCTCCAAACAGACCTCCGGTTAGTTTAATGTCCTTACCTATCTCGATGCCCATTAACTGCATTTGCTCTGCTAGATATATAGCATATGAAGGAGTGCAGCAGATAATGTCTGCTTCAAAGTCTTTAAGAAGCTGAATCTGACGAGCCGTGTTTCCGCTTGAAACCGGAACCGCAACGGCTCCGAGTTTTTCTGCAGCGTAGTGAATGCCAAGTCCTCCTGTAAATAGACCGTATCCGTAAGCGATGTGTACTACGCTGTTTTCGCTTGCTCCGGCCATAACGAGCGAGCGTGCTCCGCACTCAGCCCATACATCTATATCTTTTTGGGTATATCCGGCTACGGTAAGCTTTCCTGTTGTAGCGCTTGAAGCGTGAAGTCTTACAAGGTCTTTTCTAGGAACGGCCATCATACCGAACGGATAGTTCTCTCTTAGGTCATGTTTTAAAGTATAAGGAAGTTTGTAAATATCCTTAATGCTCTTTATGTCTGATGGTTTGAGCTTTATAGCGTCCATTTTCTCTCTATACGGCTTAACTCTATCATAGACATATTTTACCATCTTAACGAGCCTTTCAGACTGAAGAACTTCCTTTTCCGAATGACTCATTGTCTCTATTTCTTTGTTGAAATACCTGTTTGCCATCTTGTTGTCACTTTCCTCCGATGTTAAATCACCCTTTCATAGCCAGCTTCAAACGCTTTAAGATTCACATCTAAAAACTTTGCGGGAACGCAGTCCTTTATTGATTGAATCATTACCTGTTTATCGAAATCGAAAAGACGGCATAAAGCACCTAGCATAACTACATTAGACGATTTGGAGTTTCCAACCTCCTCTGCTATATTTTGCGCAGGAATGAAATATGAATTATTCACTTCCTCCAGCATTTTTTCTTTAAGCCCTTCAGGATACTCCGCCCCTCCGCTGATGCAAGGCATCGGCAGGATTTTCGTATCGTTCACCAGTAGTATTCCACCTTTTTTTAGAAAATGTTTTGTTCTTGCTGCCTCTAAAATTTCAAAGGCAATTATCATATCGGCACCGCCCTCCCAGATAACCGGAGAGTGCACCTTGTCGCCAATGCGTACGTGCGTTGTTACGCTTCCTCCGCGCTGGCTCATGCCGTGTACTTCGCTGAGCTTGCAGTCCTTACCGGATAATATCGCATATCTTCCGAGTACTTTACTTGTTAAGACGGTTCCCTGACCGCCTACGCCGGTGATAAGAATATTCATTTAGTTTGCCTCCTTTATGGCTCCGAAAGGACAAACCTTTGAGCAAAGTCCGCAGTTTACGCAGAGCGTTTTATCCACTTTAACTCCCGCATCAGTTTTAACTAGAGCCGGGCAGCCTAACTTTAAGCACTTTCCGCAGTTCTTGCACCCTAGAATAGAGCAGGACGCTTTGGGAGTTTTATCTAACATTACGCAGGGACGCTTTGCGATAATGACATTTACATCTGTAGACGCGCAGTCTTTCTTTATAACGGCTTCAAGCTGCTTTAAGTCGTAAGAGTCAACAATATCTACGCTCGCTGCCCCGCAGGCCTTGCAAAGCTCGGCAAGGTCAATGCTAGGCGCGGGCTTTCCTTTAATGTCTTTTCCGGTTGCAGGGTGGTCCTGATGGCCGGTCATACCGGTAGTTGAATTGTCTAGGATTATAACGGTTATGCCGCTCTGATTATATACGGCGTTGATTAGCCCGGTAATACCGCTGTGGATAAAAGTCGAGTCGCCAATTACGGCAATATTGTTTGAAACTCCGCCTGTAGCTTTTTTAAAGCCATGCGCCATTCCGATCGATGCGCCCATACAAATAACTGAATCTGTTGCTGAAAGCGGAGCCTGAGCGCCGAGAGTATAGCAGCCTATATCTCCGTTAACGGTCAGCTTTAATTTGTTTAGGACATAGAACACGCCGCGGTGCGGGCAGCCCGCACACATAATTGGCGGTCTAGCCGGAACTTTTTCGGGCACGGGGCGAGGAGTTTTATCAAAAACCTCCTTTATCTTAGCTACGGATAGCTCGCCTTGAACGCTGAATAGTTCTTTACCGGTGCACTTCACTCCGGCTGCTTTAAGTGTGTCTTCTATATACGGCTCAAGCTCTTCAAACACATAGAGCTGGAAGACTTTTTGAGCAAAGCGCTGGATCTCTTTTATGGGAAGAGGATAAACTGTTCCAATCTTGTATATAGAGACATCCGGGAGCGCTTCTTTAACATACTCGTATACTATCCCTGAGCAAATAACGCCCATTCTAGCCGGGCGGCGGGAGTACTCAGCTCTGTTAATAGGAAGAGTGTTTACTACATCTGAAAGGATGCAGTCTCTTTCTTCGACCACTCTATGCCTTACTATAGCGTTTGCCGGAGACATAACGTACTTTGAAGGAGCCTTTTCATACGGGCGAAGGCGCACGTCTTCAGGCTCATCTAGCGACACAATGCTCTGCGAGTGAGCAACTCTTGTAGTAGTGCGAAGTATTACGGGCGTGTCATATTTTTCGCTTAACTCAAAGGCAAGCTTAACAAAATCTTTTGCTTCCTGCGCGTTTGACGGCTCAAGCATAAGAACGTGTGCGCTTCGCGCATAAAACCTAGAGTCCTGTTCGTTTTGAGAGGAATGCATTCCGGGGTCATCCGCAACTACTATTACAAGCCCCGCATTGATTCCGCTATATGCAGAAGTAAAAAGAGGATCCGCAGCGACGTTAAGTCCTACGTGTTTCATGCACACCATTGCTCTAGCCCCGGCTACCGCCGCACCTATTCCTACTTCAAGCGCTACTTTTTCGTTCGGTGCCCATTCGGCATGAGCTCCGCTTATTTTAGCGAAGTTTTCGGCAATCTCTGTGCTCGGCGTTCCGGGATATGCGGAAAGAACTCTTACCCCGGCTTCGAATGCGCCGCGGGCAATAGCTTTGTTCGTCAGCATAAGTTCCTTATTATCCATCTATATAATCCCCTTGTCTAAAATGAATTCCTAATTAAATAAATCTCTTGATAAACTCTTCAAAGCTCACGTCTTTAATAAACCCGTTAAAGCTGGCCACGCATATAATATCGCCGCATTCATTTTCAACTGTAACCTCGCCTACGCTATTGTGGCCATTTCTAGCGATTTCTCTAGCGCTAGCTTTTAAATGCTTACATGCAGCAGGCCTAAGGTAAGTAATGTGACCGCTTTGAGTGACAGTCTTTGGATGAAGATAGTTAGATATTACCGCGAAAGCAAAGTCCGCTAGAGTGTATATCATACCGCCCTGGGCTACTTTATCCGCATTATAGTGGATGTCTTTTACGTCAGCCTCAACTGAAGCAGTTTCTTTTGAAATGCTTGTAATGAACATTCCGCTTATAGCAGCGTAGGCATCTTCTTCAAAGAATTTTTTCAGCAGTTTTATTCTTTCTTCGTCCGTGATAATCATTTGGTTCTATCAACTCTTATATGCTTGGACAAGTATATCATTACGAAGCATTTTAAGTCAATTTTATTTAGCGTCTCAAAGAATCAAAAAACCCGGACGAATCCGGGTCATTTACATTATTTTTAACTGTTTTAGTAGGTCATTCTGACTTCGAAAACGACCGTTCCGTCGTCTTTCTTTCCTACAATAAAAATCTCACCGAATCCGTTTTTCCTATATATATTAATGTTGTCGCCAAAATACGTCTGTGCTCTAAACCGTATATCAAAAGTCTTGATAACGTAACTGGTATACTCTTTGTCTGTAAGCGTGTTCATAGCTAAGCGGACATACGAGATATTGTTCATATGGATGTTAAGGTCTAAATCATTCAATGCTACGCGGTGAGAAAACATATAGTCCTCTTCTTTCATAGTAGGGCTAACGAACCTGCAATAGTCATCCGTAAACTGCCTATCCTTAAACCAAAGCGGAGGATAAGCAATGGAGTCGGCTCTACGAATGCGTTTAGTGTCTCCGTCTACTAGGCACCACTCAGTGCAAAACTCTGCGCAGAGCTCTTCTCCTTTATATATTCCGCATTCCCTTTCAAACTTTACAAACATTGGCTTTAATGGATAAGTTACCAGTTTAACTTTATCATCGACCATAGGATAGGAATGGATGTTTATGTGAAGCTTAGCGATTACCCAGTAGACGTTGTATTTAGCAAAAATAACTTTTCTATCCAGTTCAAAAGCTGCGGTATGACGCAGTACAGCGTCCTGGTAGTGAGTGATCATGCCGGGAATAGAATATCTTTTGTCAAAATATACTCTTTCAGGGTCTACTTCATAAATTTGCTCGAGCTGCTCAAACATTATCTGCTTCCACCTTGTTTTCATTAGCGCTCTCTTCTGCTACTTATTTAACGCGCTGGATTAATAAACCATGCGCAATGAGAGCGTAAAAGAGAAATACTAGTACGTGAGGGACTAAGTCTCTAATCGAAGCAATTAGCTCGGAGCCGTCCCCCATTATCATTGGTTTAATGAATGCGGCAAAAAGCGCAACGATAGAGATAGCATAGAGGAAAATAAGGGCTTTGGATTTTGGAAATTCGCCGTACCCGGTAAACATAAAAATGAAAGCTATTATAAAGAAGATGGCTAGATAGAACACTTCCACGTTGAGATAGAAGTTTCCGTAATCTCTCATCTTTGCAAGGAATACGCCTGTAAAGCCCATTACAAACAATAATAGGGGCGCGATTTGAAGAGAGTTCGGCACGATTCTAAATCTCGCTAGGATGGTTATTATAATAGCTAGGCCAGAGGCTGATAGAAGCGCAGCTTTTGTGAATATATCGAATGTGTTGTAAACCACAGCGAGGTCTCCGCCTCTTTCAGAGCCACTTATACCGCCATAACTCCAAGGCCTAAAAAAGAAAATTGCAGCAAAATAAATGCCCATCGCCATAATAGCGGCAATAGGAGCAAAACTTTCTTTATCTATTTCGCCGAACTTAAAATATATATCCTTTAAAAACTGAATAAATTTTTTGCCACTTTCTTTCATTGTCTTTTCCAAATGCTAGTTTGGATTATATACTAACGTGGCTACTATGTCAAACCAAGCTAAGTGCGAAAAGAAACGAAGCAATTTTTTATTAATCTGCTCCGTTTCTTTCTAATTAAAATTTTTAAGAAAATTATGCTTTCCAAAGATCGTGCAGGTTGCAATATGCGTAAACCGCTTCTACTTCGTCTCCCTTAGCAATATTAAATACTACTTCTGGGCTATCTCCCGGCTTTAATGCCTTTCGCTGGTTACCTGCCTTCGTTTTTAATGCAACCCATTCAATATAATGCGCGTCAACCATCGGATGTGGCACTGACCCAATTTTTACGGTTACGATGCCTTCGCTAACCGAATAAACAGGAACGTGTTTTTCAACTGATGCATCGGTCGTTCCCGGGATAATTTCCTGCATAGGCTCGCCGCAGCACACTATAGGCGCGCCCGTCTTTTTTATTATAGCTATAATCTGCCCGCAATGTTTGCAGCGGTAAAACTTCATTTCCATTTTTTGTTTACCTCCTTTTGTTAGATTATACAACAAATCAAATGCATTATTCAATATGCTACACTTAATTAAATAGACAGCGAATAAACATAGTCGTCCATATAGTAGCCATGCCCTATATCGTTTTTTTCCAGCCTTATTATTTCAAAGCCAAGCCGCTCGTATGCTAGGATTGCGTCGTTATGTTTATTAACATTCAGTTCTATGGATTTTAGGCCTAAACTTCTTGCCTGCTGTTTTAAAAAGTCAAGCATGATATGGGAATAGCCTTTTCTTCTTTCGTTTAAATATAAATAGAACTTGCTTAAGTAAAGCGCAGCTCCTCTAGGATAATATGCTAAAAAGCCTATATTCTCGTCTTTTCTTTTAACAAAATAATAGATGTATCCGCTTTCAAGCTGCCCGGCTATAGCGCTTTTAGACTGAAACAGCTCAAGCATATAATCGTTTTGTTCTTTTCCGAGAATCGGGTCATAGTGCTCGCGGAGTATTTCAGTAGCCATTTTTGACATTTCCGCAATTTTAGTATTGTCGCCCGGCTTTAGCTTATCAAAGTTTAATAATTCCATTAATCATTAAGCGCAAATGTTACCTGCGCATCTCCCGTGCCTAGTATTTCCAGCAAATATTCTTTGCTTGCATTTCTTATTTTCCCAAGTTTTGTAAAAGAATAAGTATTTTTATCGTAATATATCGTTATTTTATTACCAAGATAAAGAATAATGTCTCCCGGTGATGTAGTAATAGTTTCGTCATTTCTTGGAAGAGGTTGCGGAAGATCTCCGACTTTCTCAAACCCTCCGTAATCAGACATAGAAATAGTGAGAGGGCCTTTTTTAAGTAATTGAACAAATGCCTCTCCGCTCTCTGACTTAAATATATCAGCAGTCATTTCCTTTCCATTGACGCTTATTATAACCTCAAAGCCTTCTGACATATTATTGTTCTCCTTTTCTGCTCCCTGCCCCTTTAAAAAACATCCGGACATTACAAAAGATGATATAAATAAAACACACAGAATAGAAGAAATCAAGCATTGTTTTAATAATTTTATTTTCATTCCCTTATCCCCTTTATGAGCTGTCTCATTAGAATGGGCTTTTATTTAAGCTATTGGTTCTTTGCGCTAAACGTCCAAACTTGAAATATGGACATGTAATTTCATCCTTGAGCATTAATTCCATATTGAGATTCATAATTAAACATTGTTTTTCTATATCTTTAACAAAAATGGATAAATAATTTGAGATAACGTAACGTTTAATTTCTTTCGTTGAACTTGTTGAAAAGCCACTTAAAAATATGCACAAAAATACTCACAGATACTAGTTTAATCAGAACCCATAAGGACGACATTTTTTAATTGTCTATCCCTATTAATACATATGCGCGTGCGTATGCGCGAGAACAAACAAAAACCCTCGCAAGTCAAAAGACAAACAAGGGTAATACTTTTTGATATTTTTACCAAACAGAAATATATCTTTGATTAACGCTTTTTGGTTTTTCTGGAATTGTCATTCTTAACTTACCTTGGTCAATCAAAGGTTGAACAATTGTTGACATTGTGTAATATCTAGATTTTCCAATAAAAGCGGTAAGCTCTTCACGAGAACGAGGGATTGAGCAAAATTGAATAATCGCCTTTGAAATATTACTTTTATCAATTTCAGATTCTAGAATTTCTTGCCCATTGTAATAAATAACCTTGAAGATCCCATGGACCACTTCAAACTTAGGTGCTGGCAAGCCTGCGTTCTTTAATTCCCTAATCATTGTAGGAATACCAGAATATCGGTTTTCTGTCACCTCCAATAATTCAAGGATGTTAGCCAAAATAGGATTTCTTGTTTCTAGTCTTCCCTTACCTAGTTGTTCAATTGATCCACCTCCATAGATTCCACCCTTGCTTATTATCTCAAGGCGATTACGATACATTTCAATGCTAATTGGGGTCCCTTCAGTAAGAATGCTGTAATCTCTATGAATTAGAGCATTAAGGATTGCTTCTCTAACAGCAACGATAGGGTATTCCCATTTGTCTACTCGATGCCCTTCGTTGTCAACTATGGTCTTTTTGCGCATATTCTTACGTACAAATTCTACCGCCTCTTCTATCATATCGGGAATTGAACCGGTAATTCTTTTGTTATCTAGAAATCTAGCACCATCATTGCCTAACTCTCCTATTTCCGTACCTGGAATAGATACCGCAACTATCGATAACTGTGGAAACCATGCTTGTGGATAAAGCGAAAAAGACAATACTCCAGCAAGAGTAGGGACTCCATTAGCTGTCGCTCCCATTAAATCCATAATTTCCGAATCGTTAAGTGCTGCTAATCTTGGTCGATCCTCCTTCACGGCTTTTAAATAGCGTTCTAATCTTTCTTTGTCAAAAGAATCAAGTTTGCATTCCTGAACAATTCTAAGTTCGTCATGTATCTTGCGGCGAAATGACTCATAACTATAAATTTCGTACTCACTCATCGGCTCATCAGCCTCGCCAACTCTGATATACGATCCTTTTAATCGACCGGCACCTTTATAAAAAACAGGGCGCATCCAATATTCAACCGGCGGAATTTCTGCGGCAAGAACGACGCAACCATCTATTTCAGTTGTTGTAAAAACAGCCCTCACCTTAGGCTCCATCTGCTCACATGCTTCCATTGCCTTCTTCAGAGCTTTTCCTACATCATAGACACCAACTGCTTTATAGCCTTCTTTTTCAGAAACACCAAATATTATTGTGCCCCCACTATCTTGGTTGGAAAAAGATGAAAGTGTGTCATATATTCTTTTTGGAAAATCCACTTCTGCGGTCTTCAACTCTACTGTTTGAAATTCGGTTTGTCTTCTTTGGATTTTTCTAAT